>NZ_WIVQ01000022.1:0-58999 GCF_009600545.1 Pseudomonas sp. FSL R10-1339
AATTCTACAGCGTTACACGCTGCTGTCAACACCTCATTCCCTGCTTCGATGACTTGAAGCTGACACCGCCGAAAACCGTCCAACTCATTGAAACTCAAGGAGTTTTCCGTTTCGACTGCGCCGGAAGTGGGGCGAATTATAGACAGTTACAAAACTGAGTCAAGGACTAATTGAGCGACTCTATCACTTAATCCAGAAACACCCGTAATACAGCTATATAGAGGGGGCTAACGCCCCCTCTATATAGCTACACAACACCCGACCGCCTTAAAGCCTCCACCGTTGCTGCCTTCAACCCCAGTACCTGCTCCAGCACCTGCCGGGTATGCTCACCCAGCAAAGGAGGAGCATTACGATACTCCACCGGGGTTTTGGACAACCGGATAGGGCTCGCCACTTGGGGTACCAGCCCCGCCAGCGCATGGGGCAACTGCATCGCCAACCCTCTGGCCTGAACCTGAGGATCAGCAAACACCTGCGCCAGGTCATTGATGGGCCCACAAGGCACGCCGACAGCCTCCAACTGTGCAACCCACTGAGCGGTGGTTTTAAACACCGTTGCCTGCCTGATGAGCGGTACCAGCTCCGACCGGTTCGCCACACGCAACTTGTTGGTAGCAAAACGCGGATCATCGACCCACTCCGGTCGGCCAGCTACTTCAGCAAACTTGCGGAATTGACTGTCATTTCCCACAGTAAGAATGAAGTCACCATCTGCCGTCGGAAAATCCTGATAAGGCACGATGTTTGGATGGGCATTACCCAGGCGTTGCGGAGCCACACCTGTAGTCAAATAGTTCATCGCCTGATTAGCCAAACAAGCGACCTGCACGTCCAGCAACGCCATATCTATATGCTGCCCGCCACCATCATGCTGACGATGGGCAAGGGCTGCCAGGATCGCAACCGTCGAGTAGAGCCCGGTCAAGATATCTGTCAGCGCAACACCCACCTTCACCGGCCCCGCACCCTCATCACCCTCAGGCCGCCCGGTCAGGCTCATCAACCCACCCAGCCCCTGAACCATAAAGTCATAGCCGGCCCGCTTGGCATAAGGGCCAGTCTGGCCGAACCCCGTAATCGAGCAGTAGATCAAGTCCGGATTCAATACCTTGAGCGACGCGTAGTCCAATCCATACGCCTCTAGACCACCCACCTTGAAGTTCTCGATCAGGATGTCGGATTTGGCTGCCAGCTCGCGAACCAGTTGCTGGCCTTGCGGCTTGGTGAAGTCAATAGTTACCGATTGCTTGTTGCGGTTGGCTGACAAGTAATAGGCAGCCTCCCCCGTACTCTCACCATAAGCATCTTTAAGGAAGGGGGGCCCCCAGGCCCGGGTGTCATCACCATTGCCCGGGCGCTCAACCTTGATTACCTCAGCCCCCAGGTCAGCCAGTATCTGCCCCGCCCACGGCCCCGCCAGCACACGAGACAAATCCAACACCCGCAAATGCGATAAAGCACCCATGAGCCGAGCTCCTGTTAATAGAACGCCTGAAGACCGGTCTGCGCACGCCCAAGGATCAAGGCATGCACATCATGCGTACCTTCATAGGTGTTCACGACTTCCAGGTTGACCAGATGGCGCGCCACGCCGAACTCATCGGAGATTCCGTTGCCACCCAGCATGTCGCGAGCCATGCGTGCGATATCCAGGGATTTGCCACACGAGTTGCGCTTCATGATCGAAGTGATCTCAACCGCCGCGGTACCTTCATCCTTCATCCGCCCCAGACGCAGGCAACCCTGCAGGGCCAGCGTAATCTCGGTCTGCATGTCAGCCAGTTTTTTCTGGATCAGCTGGGTCGCAGCCAAAGGCCGGCCAAACTGATGACGGTCAAGGGTGTACTGGCGCGCGGTGTGCCAGCAGAACTCGGCTGCGCCCAGCGACCCCCAGGAGATGCCGTAACGAGCCGAATTAAGACAAGTAAAAGGACCTTTCAGGCCGCGCACATCCGGAAAGATGTTCTCTTGCGGCACAAATACGTTGTCCATGACGATTTCGCCGGTAATGGACGCACGCAAACCGACCTTGCCGTGAATCGCAGGTGTAGTCAGACCCTTCCAGCCTTTTTCAAGAACAAAGCCACGAATGTCGCCTTCATCGTCCTTCGCCCACACTACAAACACATCGGCGATAGGGCTGTTGGTGATCCACATCTTGCTGCCCGTCAGGCTGTAGCCACCCTCTACCGAACGCGCACGGGTAATCATCGCACCAGGGTCAGAGCCGTGGTTTGGCTCAGTCAGACCGAAGCAGCCAATCCACTCGCCAGATGCCAGCTTGGGGAGGTACTTCTGCTTCTGCGCTTCGGTACCGAACTCATTGATCGGCACCATTACCAGGGAGGACTGCACGCTCATCATTGAACGGTAGCCCGAGTCGACACGCTCCACTTCGCGGGCAATCAGGCCGTAGCTGACGTAGTTAAGGCCACTGCCGCCGTACTGCTCAGGGATCATCGCGCCCAGCAAACCGGTCTCACCCATCTCACGGAAAATTGCAGGGTCGGTCTTCTCATTGCGGAAAGCCTCAAGTACACGCGGCGCCAGTTTGTCCCGAGCAAACTGCTCGGCACTGTCGCGCACCATGCGCTCTTCTTCAGTGAGCTGCTGATCCAGCAACAGTGGATCAATCCAGTTGAAGCTTGCTTTACCCGCCATGAGAGAACCCTCGCGTAATAGATCAAATATCGTGCACTGATCCTAGGCTCCCTCTATATAGAAGGACAAACGAGGATTCGACACGATGCTGTGATAATTTCTCACTCCGTGAACCACATGAAAGCCATTTCTGACTGTATTTAGTGAGGAAGCCGTACATGCGCCGCAAGATCCCCAGCACAACCGCCCTGATCAGCTTCGAAGCGGCTGCGCGCCATGAAAGCTTTACCAAGGCCGCACAAGAGCTTTCCATCACTCAAGGGGCTATTTGCCGACAGATCGCCAGCCTGGAAGAGTTTCTGAGTGTAGAACTGTTCCGACGCTCCAAGCGTGGCGTAAAACTGACAGAAGCCGGCATCTCCTACAGTAGGCGCATTGCAATCCAACTGGATGCTGTAGAACGGGACACGCTGTCCGTCATGGGCCAACAAGGCGCCAACGTGATCGAACTGGCCGTGGTGCCCACCTTCGGCACGCAATGGCTGCTGCCCCGGCTCAAGGACTTCCAGCAACAGCACCCGGATGTCACGGTCAACCTGACCAACCGCACACGCCCTTTTCTGTTCGCAGATACCGACTTCGATGCTGCCATCTATTTCGGTGATGCTGACTGGTCCGGCACTTCGTCCTACCGCCTGATGGGAGAAAACCCGGTGCCCGTGTGTAGTCCTAACCTGCTGGGCCCGCACAAGAGCCTCTCCCCGCACACCCTCGCCGAACTCCCCCTACTGCAGCAAACCACCCGCCCCTACGCCTGGCGCCAATGGTTCAACGCCCAGGACATAAATGTGCCACGCGACATGAGCGGCCCACGTTATGAGCTTTTTTCAATGCTGGCTCAGGCGGCCATGCATGAAATGGGGGTCGCCCTGATTCCGCCCTTTTTGATTCAGCGCGAATTGGCCGAAAAACGCCTGGTGATTGCCAATGACAGCAGCCTGCCCAGCACCAGGGCTTACTACCTGATGATCCCCGAACGCAAAATTGAGTCGGCTTCATTGCAGGCCTTTCGGGACTGGCTGATCAAGCAGGCCGAGGGCTACAGCCTGATTTAAAGGATCGCATCGTCCGCACCAACTATGTAGCGCAGCATAAAAAGTCACTACATATATAAGTAAATGTCGCGTTTTGACACTCGGGACTTTGGTCTAACTGGACAAACCTGCAGGCCAGTAACCACGCGGCCTACAGGGTATTTCTCAAAGTTATGCAGCGATAACCAAAAGAAATCTGAAAAAAACTCAAAAAAACGTCAAATCTTCTGTAAGCCACGTATTTAAAGGCATGCAGCCGACCATTGCGACATTCGGTCACTGCATGACTTGTAGTTTGTATCTCGTCATCCTCCATAAGTCCTTGAAGGGCAAAAAAATTGCCAGCAGAATGCCCCGCCCCACCCATACTTTTGGTGGGATCGTGCTGATCGGCCGCCCCAGTCGCACCATCCGTAGTGCGCTGGCTTTCTTATAAAAGATCACGCAGGAGATATGACGTGCACATTGGTGTTCCTCTCGAAACCCATACGGGTGAAACGCGGGTTGCTGCAACCCCGGAAACCATCAAGAAGCTGATCGGCCAAGGCCATAAAGTGACTGTTCAAAGCGGCGCCGGCGTTAATGCCAGCGTTATCGACAGTGCTTATGAAGCCGCCGGCGCAACTATTGGCAACGCTACAGATGCTTTCGGCGCAGAGCTGATTCTCAAGGTTGTCGCCCCCAGCGACAGCGAACTGGCCCTGATCAAAACCGGCACCGTGCTGATTGGCATGCTTAACCCGTTCAGCAATGAAACCATTGCCAAACTGGCCGAGCGCGGGATCACCGCCTTCTCTCTCGAAGCTGCTCCACGAACCTCTCGTGCGCAAAGTCTTGATGTGCTGTCATCCCAAGCCAATATCGCCGGCTATAAAGCCGTCCTGATCGCCGCTCACCACTATCCGCGGTTTATGCCGATGCTGATGACCGCCGCCGGTACCGTCAAAGCCGCTCGCGTGCTTATTTTGGGTGCCGGTGTTGCAGGTTTGCAGGCCATTGCCACCGCCAAGCGCCTGGGTGCCGTAATCGAAGCCAGCGATGTGCGACCTGCGGTTAAAGAGCAGATCGAATCGCTTGGAGCCAAGTTTGTCGACGTGCCTTATGAGACCGACGAAGAACGCGAGTGCGCCGTTGGCGTAGGCGGCTACGCCCGCCCGATGCCTGCCAGCTGGATGCAGCGCCAGGCACTGGCCGTGCATGAGCGCGCCAAGCAGGCTGACATCGTGATCACCACAGCCCTGATCCCGGGCCGTAAAGCCCCGGTGCTGCTAAGCGCAGAAACCGTAGCCCAGATGAAGCCGGGCTCAGTGGTCATCGATCTGGCTGCAGCCCAGGGCGGTAACTGCCCGCTGACCGTCGCCGATCAGGTCGTGGTTGAACACGGCGTAACCATCGTCGGCCACACCAACCTGCCCGCCATGGTTGCTGCGGACGCCTCGGCACTCTACGCCCGCAACCTGCTGGACTTCCTCAAGCTGGTCTTCACCTCCGAAGGGCAGTTCCAGATCAACCTTGAAGACGACATCGTCGCCGCGTGCCTGATGTGCCGCGACGGTCAAGTCGTGCGCAAAAACGGCTGAGGACAATAATAATGGAAGAGCTCATCTCCCCCGGTATCTACAACCTGATCATCTTCGTGCTGGCCATCTATGTGGGCTATCACGTGGTCTGGAACGTTACACCTGCGCTGCACACCCCGCTGATGGCCGTTACCAACGCCATCTCGGCGATCGTGATTGTAGGCGCCATGCTCGCCGCCGCGCTGACCGTTACCCCCCTGGGTAAAACCATGGGCACCCTGGCAGTCGCGCTGGCTGCCGTAAACGTATTCGGTGGATTTTTGGTCACCCGGCGCATGCTGGAAATGTTCAAGAAGAAAGCACCTAAAGCCAAAGAAGAGGTGCGCAAGCCATGAGCATGAACCTGGTTACTGTTCTGTATCTGGTTGCGTCGATCTGCTTCATTCAGGCCCTCAAAGGCCTGTCGCACCCCACCACCTCTCGTCGCGGGAACCTGTTCGGCATGCTCGGCATGGGTCTGGCGATCATTACCACGGTTGGCCTGATCTACAAGCTGGGCGCCGAGATTGCCACCGCTGGTATCGGCTACGTCATTGTTGGCCTGTTGGTCGGCGGTACAGCAGGCTCGATCATGGCCAAGCGTGTCGAGATGACCAAAATGCCTGAGCTGGTTGCCTTCATGCACAGCATGATCGGCCTCGCGGCGGTATTTATTGCCATTGCAGCCGTGGTCGAACCGCAATCGCTGGGCATCGTCAAACACCTGGGCGACGCCATCCCGGCGGGCAACCGTCTGGAGCTGTTCCTGGGCGCGGCCATTGGTGCAATCACCTTCTCCGGTTCGGTGATCGCTTTCGGCAAACTCTCGGGCAAGTACAAGTTCCGCCTGTTCCAGGGTGCACCGGTACAATTCGGCGGCCAGCACAAGCTCAATCTGGTACTGGGCCTGGCCACGCTGGGCCTGGGCATCACGTTTATGCTGACCGGCAACCTCAATGCTTTCGCGCTGATGCTGGCTCTGGCGTTCGTGCTGGGTGTGCTGATCATTATCCCGATTGGCGGCGCCGACATGCCGGTGGTGGTGTCGATGCTTAATAGCTACTCGGGGTGGGCGGCTGCCGGTATCGGTTTCTCGCTGAACAACTCGATGCTGATCATTGCCGGTTCGCTGGTAGGTTCTTCGGGCGCGATCCTGTCGTACATCATGTGCAAGGCGATGAACCGTTCGTTCTTCAACGTGATCCTCGGCGGCTTTGGCGGTGCAACCGACGTCGGTGGCCCGGCCGGTGCGCAAGAAGCCCGCCCGGTGAAATCCGGCTCGGCGGACGACGCCACCTTCCTGTTGACCAACGCCGACACCGTGATCATCGTCCCGGGTTACGGCCTGGCCGTGGCACGGGCACAACACGCACTTAAAGAGCTGACGGAAAAGCTGACTCACCGCGGCGTGACCGTGAAGTACGCGATTCACCCGGTTGCGGGCCGCATGCCAGGCCATATGAACGTACTGCTGGCCGAGGCCGAAGTGCCTTACGACCAGGTGTTCGAGATGGAAGATATCAACTCCGAGTTCGGCCAGGCCGACGTGGTGCTCGTACTGGGCGCCAACGACGTGGTCAACCCGGCGGCCAAGAACGATCCAAAATCGCCGATTGCCGGCATGCCGATCCTCGAAGCCTATAAAGCCAAGACTGTCATCGTGAACAAGCGCTCAATGGCCAGCGGCTATGCCGGTCTGGATAACGAGTTGTTTTACCTGGATAAAACCATGATGGTCTTCGGTGACGCCAAGAAAGTTATTGAAGATATGGTTAAAGCTGTCGAGTAACATCGCGCACCAACGCAACATCGAGAACCCCGGCGCTCTATTGGCCGGGGTTTTTCTTTTTCCAAGGAACCCGACCAAAGGCTCTAAATCGGCCGCTGGCATTCGACCATGGTAGCGGGACGCAAGGCTCTGAAAATGAATAGACTGCGCCTCTTGCTTCCGTTGCCCGAGATAACAATCCATGTACCGTGAACGTATTCGCCTGAACTCCCTGCACGATAAGGTCATGAGCGCCGAAGAAGCCGCCGCCCTTATCCAAGACGGCATGACTGTCGGCATGAGCGGTTTTACCCGTGCCGGCGAAGCCAAAGCCGTCCCCCAGGCCCTGGCCGAGCGGGCCAAGAAGTCGCCGCTGAAAATCACCCTGATGACCGGCGCCAGCCTGGGCAACGACCTCGACAAGCAACTGACGGAAGCCGGCGTATTGGCCCGTCGCATGCCGTTCCAGGTAGACAGCACTCTGCGCAAGGCGATCAACGCCGGTGAAGTGATGTTTATCGACCAGCATTTGTCCGAAACCGTTGAGCAGTTGCGCAACAATCAGCTCAAGCTGCCGGACATTGCAGTTATTGAAGCAGTGGCCATTACCGAACAAGGTCATATTGTTCCGACGACATCCGTGGGCAACTCCGCCAGCTTCGCGATTTTCGCCAAGCAAGTGATCGTCGAGATCAACCTGGCGCATAACCCGAACCTGGAAGGTCTGCACGACATCTATATTCCGACCTACCGTCCGACGCGTACACCGATCCCGCTGGTGAAGGTCGACGATCGTATCGGCAGCACCGCAATCCCGATCCCGGCGGAAAAAATCGTCGCCATCGTGATCACCAACAAGCCGGACTCGCCATCCACCGTGTCCGAGCCGGACAGCGAAACCGACGGTATCGCCTTTCATCTGATCAACTTCCTTAAAGCCGAAGTTGAAGCCGGGCGCATGACCAACAAGCTCGGCCCGCTGCAAGCCGGTATCGGCAACATCGCCAACGCGGTGATGTGCGGCCTGATCGACTCGCCGTTCGAAGACCTGACCATGTACTCCGAAGTACTGCAGGATTCGACCTTCGACCTGATCGACGCGGGCAAGATGAGCTTCGCTTCGGGCAGCTCCATCACCCTGTCGGAGCGTCGCAACTCGGACGTATTTGGCAATCTGGAGCGCTACAAGGACAAACTGGTCCTGCGCCCGCAGGAGATTTCCAACCACCCTGAAGTGGTTCGTCGCCTGGGTATCATAGGCATCAACACCGCCCTGGAGTTCGACATCTACGGCAACGTCAACTCCACTCACGTGTGCGGCACGCGGATGATGAACGGCATTGGCGGTTCGGGTGACTTTGCCCGCAACGCGCACCTGGCGATCTTCGTGACCAAATCCATTGCCAAGGCGGGTGCGATCTCCAGCGTGGTGCCAATGGTCAGCCACGTTGACCACACCGAACATGACGTCGACATCCTGGTTACCGAACAGGGTCTGGCCGACCTGCGTGGCCTGGCGCCGCGTGAGCGCGCACGGGTCATTATCGACAACTGTGTGCACCCGGACTTCCGTGAAGCTCTCAATGACTACTTCGCCAAGGCCTGTGCGATTGGCGGACACACCCCGCACATCCTGCGCGAAGCCCTGAGCTGGCATATCAATCTGGAAGAAACCGGGAAAATGCTGCCGTAACCCGCGAGCTAGACAGCCGCTGACGTAAATACTGTTACGTCAGCGGCTTTTTTATGCCTTATATTTCAAAAACTGTACTGCTGTACTGGTCATTTCCCACCCGCAACACTCCCTTTGACTCACTTTCGGGCCAATTTCGCACCACTTAGGTGCGGACAGGTACAGTTGAGTCTATTTGTGCCCGTACAGCGTGCATAAACAGTTAACTGGCCCATCGCAATACAGCCGAACTGTATCTAGAGACCCTGGACAAAGAGGAGGATCATTGGCATCAGTTAAACCACTAGCCAATGCCGCCACAAGCGGAAGGATGTCACCATGGAACGTACACTCAGTTCCGAACTGTTCAGCGAAAGCAGCACTGTAAACTCCCAGGCTTCCATGCCTTTGCGCGTACTTGCCAACCTGATGTTGTGGCAGCGCCGCATCTCCAGCCGCCATCAACTGGCTCGCCTGGACTCGCGTCTTCTGGCTGATGCCGGGATTAGCGAAGCACAGCGTTACGAAGAGCTGAGCAAGCCGTTCTGGCGCTGATTAGCGCTCGCTGGCCCTGACCACCGGTCCACCGCCAGCAACCTGAATTGAAAAAACAAAGCCCGTCGCGGATTACCGCTGACGGGTTTTGTCGTTTTAGGGCCGAGTTTTGCCCACTTGCAAAGTGACAAGTACAGTTTTAAATTAATTGAAATATCACAGGTACAGTTTGCCTGATACCTGATTCAGAGCACCCTGATACGCGCTTCGGACAAAACAACCTTTGCCTGAAGCAACCCTGAGCCTACTATTCGGCCCATAACCGTCTATTTTCATTAGTTCATGTTCAGGAGTATTACCATGCCCACTCTTCGCCTACTTAGTGCCGCAGTTCTGCTGGCTGTTGCTGCAAGCGCCAACGCCACGAGCTTCATCGCCACCACCGATGGCATCGTGGGTACGCTCAAAGCCACCACCGACCTGACATCGGATGCTACCGGCTCGTTTCGTGACAACAAGATCGTGCGCGCAGCCCGTGACGACGCTGCCAGCTTTGTGGCCAGCGAAGGCGCCATCCGTGGCGTGAAACTGGAAAGCGCCTTCGATGCCATCCGCCAGCAAGCACCACAGCTGCAGGCCACCGATGCACAGCTGGCCCAGGCGATCCTGACGATCTGATCGGGGTCAGCACTCTGTGAGAGCGGGCTTGCTCGCGATTCAGGCGCCCTGATTTCTCAGGTAAACCGCGCCGATACAATCGCGAGCAAGCCCGCTCCCACATATACCGTGCAGGCATGAAAAAAATTTCAACAACGCCCCCACGCTGGCCCTGCCCCGGCCATTACGCTAGCCTTGGCGCTCATTCAAACAGCCTCGAGACCCATGCGTTTTTCCTTATTAGCTCTGCTTGCACTCTGCTGGACTCAATCAGCCAACGCCTTCGACCTGACCACGCAAAATGTGGTGCTCAGTGGTTATGTCACCAGTAAAGTGACGTCCGCGCCTTTTGATCACAAACTGATACGTGCCGCCCAGGATGATGCCGCCGTCTTTATTGCCAGTGATGGCCAGACGCGAGGCGCACAGCTGGAGTCTGCCCTGCGTTATCTGCGCCAGAACCAGCCAAAATTGAGTGCCAGCGACCTTGAACTGGCACAGACAATTCTCGTCCAATAAATACCCGCTTTTTCTGGAGAAAATTCATGCGTAGCCCTTTGATTGTCGCCACTCTTGGCCTTTTGCTGCTTGCCGATGTGGCACAGGCACAGACCGTCGTGCAGACCAGTAACATCATCGTGCGTGCTTTTGGCCGCACCATCGATTTTACGTCCGATACAACTACCTCCATCCGTGACTCTAAAGTAGTGCGCGAAGCCCACGACGACGCCGCCACTTTCGTTGCCAGCCAAGGCGATATTCGCGGCGTACAACTGGAAGCAGCCTTCAGCACCTTGCGCGACCGCGTGCCTGAAGCCCGTAACGCCAGCGATCACGACCTCGCCGAAGCCATACTCGCACTGTGAGGCCGTTAACGCGCTGGCTCGCCGCCTGTGGCCTGCTGCTGATTGCCAGCAGCGCCCAGGCCGCGCTGCATCTGCAACTCAAGACCGAGGGCCTGAGCCCGGCCGAGCAACAGGCCAGCCAAGCCCTGCTTGATGAAGCCATGCAGAGACTGCCACCGCGTTTTATCGAACAACTGGATCGGCAAGTCCTGGTGGGGTGGACCGATGACATGCCCGCCAACGCTTACGGCCAGGCTTCGCTGACCTCCGAGCTGGACCTTAATCGCAAGCTGCTGGCCGGGCTGACCGATGGTTCCGCTGCCCGCCTGCAGACCAACCGCCCCCACGGCACTGTGCGCCGGGAGATGCTCGCTACCGTCTTGCACGAACTGACACACCTATATGACCGTGCCCGCCTCTGGCCCGCGGACGAGCGCACGCTGATACGCCGCTGCACCCGCCAAAACAGCAACACGGGGCTGATTGGCCTGCCCGACCAATGCCGCGGGCAAGCCGGACGCCGCTTCACCCTCAGCGATGACCCGCGTCTGCTTGATCTGGCCGGCTGGCAGCAATACGTGGGGCGCCGGGGCGAGCGCGAGCAAGACAATCATCAGGTGGTGCGCAGCCCGGACCTGTACGAAGTCAGCAGCCCCAAGGAATTTGTCGCAGTCAACATGGAGTATTTCCTCCTCGACCCGGCTTACGCCTGCCGCCGCCCGGCACTGTATCGCTACTACCAGCAGCATTTCGGCTGGGCGCCTGCCGCCAGAGACGAATGCCCGAAGGGTTTTGCCTTCCTCAATGCCGGCAACGATTTCGCCAAACAGCCACTGGGTACCGTCGATCCCGAGCGGGTCTACGCCGTCGACTACCTGCTGGCTGAGGCCAATCAGGAATGGGCCAGCCGCTGGGGCCATAGCATGTTGCGCCTGGTGATCTGTGCCCCGGGCCGCCCACGCGGGCCGGACTGCCGACTCGACCTGCAAGAACACTTAGTGTTGTCCTACCGGGCATTCGTCAATGACGTACAGCTCTCAAGCTGGGACGGCCTGACAGGCGCTTACCCATCGCGCCTTTTCGTATTGCCGCTGGCCCAGGTAATTGACGAATACACTAAAACCGAACTGCGCAGCCTGGCTTCCGTGCCGCTCAAACTGAGCCGCCCTGAAATCGAAGAAGTGGTTGAACACGCCGCCGAGATGCACTGGAGCTATGACGGCGACTACTACTTCATCTCCAATAACTGTGCGGTTGAAACCCTCAAACTGCTGCGCAGCGGCAGCGACAATGCCCGGCTCAAAGGCCTGGACAGCATTGTGCCCAATGGTTTGCTCGAAGTGCTCAAGGCTCGCGGTCTGGCCGATACCAGCGTGCTGGAGGATCCCAAAGAGGCGTTGCGCCTGGGTTATCGCTTCGACTCCTACCGTGATCGCTACCAGGCGATGTTTGATGTTCTCAAAACCCGCTTGCCGATCAAGCAAACCACAGTCGAAGACTGGCTGGCCCTTGATGCAGCAGAACGCCGCCCATGGCTTGAGCAAGCCGATCTGCGCGCCAGTGCGGCATTGTTGCTGCTGGAACAAGCCAGCTTTCGTCGGCAACTGCTGCTGGCACAGGATGAGGTCAAGCAAAAGTACCTGGGCGCACGCCAGCTCAAGGATGGCGGTATGGACAAAGCCAACAAGACCCTGCAGGAAATTCTTGCCAGCAGCGGTTTTCTCAGCCGCCCGGCAGAGTTGCTCGGCAGCGACGGCTACGGCTTGCCGCAAACCAGAGAGTGGGAAAAGCTCGAATCAGAAAGCAGTCAGCGCCAGCAACAGCTACTTCGTCTGACCACTGATCTGGACAAGGAGGTGCGCAGCCTGCTGGAGCCTGCCCGTGCAGCCGAAATTGCAGCCACCGAAGCCAACGTCAAACTGATCGGCGAACATCTACGGACAATCCACAAGGCATCCGGCGGTTTGCAGCTGCCCTGACCGAACTAAAGTTCGGTTGACAAGCCCTATCATTCTGCCACTATTCCGCGATGGAAAGTGGCACCGCGCCATTATTCGGCACTGATCAATGCCGTTGGCCACACCATCGTTTGAGTCACACCCTCTCATTTGTGAAGTGCTTGCCATAACCCCGGCAGGGACTGGCATGCACCGTTTACAGGTATCGGCAGGATTATATGGAGATAGCCAGAAACGACCGCACCTCTGTCTGGACGCTAGGCGACCAGGAGTGGCTGCAAGCAGATGACGGTACATTCTCTCTGCACCAGGTCGCTGGTACCAAGCCCCCGGCCGAGCTGGTTGATCTGGATTATCTGGTCGGGGCAACACCCGCGCCTGATACCTCTCCCGGCAACTACCTGCCTGCTGCATTCGCGTTTTGCCCCAGCACAGGCAAAGAACTGCCGAAGGTCGCCTACCAGACAACTACCCGCTGGCTACCGCCTTATGGCGATGGCAGTGGCTCTCGCGTGATCAATGAGCGCTGCAAACTGTCCTCGGCCGAGGAGATCAGCTCGCGCTTGTACAGCCAGTTGCTCGATACCCGCCAGGGTGACCTGAACAGTCGCAAGCTGATTATTGAGTTGCCTCGCAAGAACGGCCTCAACTTCCTCGCCGCCAACCTCGGCGGGCATCGCGAAGCCCTGTACGCACTAAGCCGCGAAGGCAGCTTGTTCCTGTGGCAAAGAGGCTCGGGCAAGTGGCTTGAGTTACTGCCAAAGAGCGAACCCATCGGTCGCTCTCGCCTGGAAAGCTGGGCCTGGTCAGTCGCCCTTCACGTGGACGAAAACCAGCAGCACCTGTTGCTCTCCAGCGATAGCGGAGCGACGTTAGTCAGTGTCGACCCACTCACACTGCGTTACCAAACCTTGCGCGACGACGGCAGCCCGCTGGCCGGCCCTGGCACACTGGAAGGCCAGTCTTATTTGCCTCAGCTCAAGAGCGGCCACGTTTGCATCGTCAACCCTGCCAGCCTCTACGGGTGGGACCGTTGCCTGGTTGAAGGCGCTGACCATGAGCGCATGACCCGGCTCTCGGCGCCGATTCTCGACGCAGCCTCCCGCCGCCTGTTGTGGATCGGTGAACACGGCTACCTCAGCCTGACCCAAGGCAGCGAACTCAAGGCCCAATGGCATCCGTGGCCCAACAACGCCACCGCCCATCCCGAGCAAGGGCCACCGTTTCTGGACGGCAGGGGCCTGTGGCAGCTGATCTTCGATGCCGACGGTCAGCATTACCTGCAACTGGATCCGGGTGCTACCGACCTGCCGATGCCCATCAAGGGGTATCGCCTGAGCACCGGTCATTTGAGCTTTAAATACAACATCCGGCTTGAGTTGCCCTGGGGCGAACACGACGAAAACATCGAGCCCACCACCCGTGAAGTGGTGCAGCCCTTCATCGAATTCGCCACGCAAAAGCGACTTCTCTCAATGCGGGCCCAGCAGTCCAGTACGCTGGAAACCTTTTTCGACAGCCGCCAGCCAATGGACGTTGATTATTGCTTCGAGCAGATTGGTGATCAGCGCTTTTCGATCAGTGCCCGCGCCAGCGAACCCTGGAATGCCCAGTGGTTCTTTTTTGATAACGCAATGTGGCTGTATATCGACTCATGCGGAGCGCTTTACCGATGGAATGCTTGACCTTCTGGCTGCGCCGCTGCCTGTTGCTCTCCCTCGTACTTGCCAGCAGCGTGGCCAGCGCAGAGCCTCTGCGCCAGGTATTCCTGGTACAAAATTCAGGTTGGATGGAGCCGTTCTACAGCGACCCGTCATCGCCGTTCAAGTCGATGGTCACCCAACTGGTGGGCACTGCTGCCGGCAGCGCAGAAGTCGTCATTGGCGGGTTCAACTAGGCTGACAGTCAGCACCCTTCGCCCGAGTGGATCTATCGCGGCCCGGCCAACCACGCTGCACTGCCCAACTACGTCAATGGCTTGAAGCTGGAGCGCAAAGCCAGCGGTGCCTATGCCGACACGGACTTCAAAGAGGCTTTGCTGGCCTCAATCACCACCGGGCTGGAAGGTCGCGAGGGTATTGTCTGGATCATCACCAACAATAAAAACAGCCCGAACAACAGCAGCGAAACCCAGGCCAAAAACCGCGAATTCTACGACCTGTTGCATAGCGAAGCAGCTATCACCCGGATTGCCGCCTTCCCGCAGAAAATGCCGGTCAAAGGCCCCAACTACGAAGCCAACGGGTTGATGATCTACGCTCTGGCCTATGGTCAAAAAGCCGGTGTCGCACTGGAGCAGGTGCTCAATCAGCCTGCCCTCGCCAGCTTGCTTAAAGATGACCGGGTACGGCTAAAGCCGTTGACCCAGGCTGCCGTGCGCTTTATTCCTACCGGTGTTGAAGACACTCAGGACGTGAGTGCCGAACTGGCCCCCGACCAGCAAACGGTCATCCTCAATATCAACGTCGACAGCTCGCCGAAAACGGCAGTGCTGCTGGGCAAATTCGAAAACCAGTTCAATCCTTACCAGATTCATGACGCGAAAATAGGCATGACCCTGGATATGCCGGGCGAAGCCCTGAACTCGAATATATCGCTGGACCGCCTGACAGACCTCGAGCCCGGCGCCCGCTCCGACGAGCTGAAGATCAGCCTGCAACTGCCGCCCCTGCCATCGCAATGGTCCAGCGATGTGATCTTTTCCAGCGGTTACCAACGCGCCGGCAGCATCAGCATCAATCTCAGCGAGCAACAACTGCGTATCTCCCAGGGGTTCATTGCGCGCATGAATGAACTGTTCCCCGGTGACGCCCTGCCTGACGTATTTATCCCCTCCGGTGAAGCCACTACTTCCGAGACCCGTCTGCCGGTTGTGCTGAAAATCAGCTACCCGCTCGGTCCGGTGCTCATGCTGCTGGGGCTGTTTGTTCTGCTCTTGATTGGCGCCCTGCTGGCTGCCTTGCTGATTGCAGGCAAAAAGACCCTGACCGTGATCGTCGAAGGTGTGCCCCAGTCTTATCCGCTCAAGCCCTTCAGCAGTGCCGGCGTATACGATTCAAACCAGAACAGGGTCGCGACCCTCAAGCGCGGCCTGTTTGGTGCCCGCCTGGAAAATATCCAGCCCGATACCGCCGTACGACTCAAGTAACCCCACACGCATAGCAAGGAAGTTTTATACATGGCACAGACCAGCACACTGCCAGCACCTATCGAAAGCGAAAGCCCTGCACCTGCGCCGTCGCCCACGACCACCACTCTGGCCGCGCCGCAACCGCTGGGCCTTGACCTCGGGGCGAAGAAAGTCGACAGCCGCGATGCCCTGATTGGCGTCGCCGTGCTGGTGGTACTGGCCATCCTGTTTTTCGTGATCAAAAACGCCTATGCCAACTGGCGCGTGCGTGAGCGTGTCGCACCGAGCCGGGCAAACGCCTCGGGCTGGTTCCTGTTTCTGGGCCTGTTGATGATCGCCATCATGGCCGTGCTCGCTGTACTCAACTCGGGGCAGTTCCTTGCGCCGCTCTACATCGCACCGTTGGGTGGCGTAGCTGCCATCTCGCTGGTGGCATGGCTGATGACGTTTTCGGCCAAACGCTAAACCCTAACGCCGGGGGGAACCACCCGCCCCTGGCCCGCTTTACCTGATTTGTGGATCAACACGCCGAGATCATCGGTTAGCCCCAAGGGCTCATGGAGTTTTAGATGGACAAGAGTGCACAACCTTCCGGCCCGGCAACCCCTCCGGTCAGTGAAAAGATTCACCCCACCTTGTTTATCGCCCTGGGCGGCACCGGCATGAAGGTCAACATCCGCCTGCGCCGGCGCATCCTCAATGCCATTTGGGGAGGAAACAATCAGGTACAGCACATTTCGGATTTTCCGCTGGTGCAGTTCATCAACTTCGACCTCGACTCCGGCGAAGTGACCCAGGATGGCAAATCGGTCAAAACTGACGTACTTGCCGAGCAGGTGGCCTTCACCTCCGAAGAAAAAGTCATTGAACCTCTGCACCTGAGCAAGTACACCCACTCCATTGATGAGCTCAATCGTCACCGTGAGGTGGCCGAGTGGTTCCCGTTGACGCCGGACAAGATCAAATCCCTGGGGATTGACCCTTCCAAAGGGGCCGGACAGATTCGCGCGTTGTCCCGCCTGTATTTTTTCGACAAATACCCCACCATTCGCGACAAATTGCGCGACAAGGTCGGGCGCTTGCTCAACAACATCGGCACTCAGGCTGACAAGCTGAAAAAACTCGGCCTGGAAATTGACCCCGGCAAAATCCGCATCGTCATCACCGGCTCTGCAGCGGGCGGCACAGGTTCAGGGTCATTTCTGGACATGGGCTACCTGGCCAAGGCAATCCTTAAAGAAAACAACATCTCCGGCAAGGTCGACCTGTTTTTTGTACTGCCAGGGGGCTTCAATGCCTTCAATACCGAGCGGGTACAGGCAAACGGCTACGCCGCCTTGATGGAACTGGAAACCTGCATGCGCGGCAACCCGTTGCTCAAGCACTGGGACGCCACCGACAACCTGTTTATCGAATCACGCCCATATGATGATGTGTTCATCCTCGACAACGGCAACGTGGCGCAAGCCCGAACCGAAAACCAGGAAGACATCTACGAGATGGTCTCCGATGTGTTGTTCACCGACTTCACCTCGCAAGACTTCGCGAACAAAAAGCGTTCGGTGGCCGTCAACCAGAACCAGTTCAAGATCCGTAGCTTTGACGTCAGCCTGCCGCAAGATTACGGCAGCGACACCAAGCTGCGCTTCCCGCGCGCTTACTCCTCCGTAGGGCAGGCGGTGCTCGACACCCAGATCGATGCCCGCCAGAACGTACGCCTTAACCAGCAAGTGCAACACATGCTCAAGGCATTCTTTGGTGTGGCCAACGCGGAAGTCACGGGCAATCGCCCGACCGATAAAGAGCGCGACGAGTTCCTCAAGGAACAGCTGACAATCACTGCGCGCACGTTCACAGATCTACCCGAGTTTCTGTCTCGCGTAGAGCTGACCCAGGCTACGGGTGAGTTCACTCACTACCAGATTGCCGATGACCTGCTGCAGGTCGAGGGTGACAACAGCGTCATTGCCCAGATCGAACAAAAGGTCGAGGTCTTGTTCGAGCGCCTGCAGAACGGCGGCGCCGATAAGGATCAATGGCTGACACTGGTACGCGAAATTCAGCAGCAACTGGAACGTGATACCAAAGGCAGTTCCATCGACAGCGCCGAGCGCAACCATGAAGTGCGCATCAAGGAAAACCGGCTCAAGCGTTTCGCTCAATGGACACGTGAAGACAGCTTGCCCGAGCAGCTGTTCCGTCGTCTCGACGACGACGAGCGCGGTGGGCTGGATTACACCCTGGCGCTGGTCGAAATGATCAAGGACCGTCTTGAAAACGATAACGGCATCATTCCCGCACTGGAAAAAAACGCCGGGCGTTTCAAGGAACTGTCTGAAAAGCTCGAGTCGTCAGAGCTTGCCCGGGAATTCGAGCGTCTGAAAGAAACCACGGGCAAAGGCCTGCTGGCCCGCCTGAGCGGTAAAGAAAAACAAGCCGACACCGTGATCAGCCAAGTCAAAGACACACTGCGCGACAGCCTGCTGTTCTATGTGCGCTCGGTCGCTGCCCGCGAGGCTGCACAATTGCTGCGCGACATTTCCGAATGGTTGGGGCGCAAGGAATCGGTCGACAACAACGGCCGCCCACTCTGGAGTGGCTTTGTCGGCCGCCTGCAGGATGGCCGCAACGCAGTCGATAACTTGCTCAAAGGTATCGATGCCAATATCGCCAAAATCAAGGCGAGCATCCACACCCAACACGCCACGCTGATCCCGCTGCAACTGGTGAAAAACGACGACGAACAACCCGTCGACAGCCAGCAAGTACGTGAGTGGGCCAAGGATGCATTCAAGGACTTCGGCGGCTCGAAAACCTTGTTTGGCAAACTGCAGACTCAAGAAGGCCAGGAAGAGTTGCTGCTCAAGCTACGCAACAAGGCCGTACAGCAGTTGCCGAAGAATCTGCCGGGCGTCGACCCGCTGATGACGGCCCTGGCTGCACTGACCCCGGATGAACAGCGCGAGAAATTCCGCCTGCTTCTGCAGCGGGCCATGCCCTGGGTGCCACTGAACCTCAATGGCGACTTTGATATTCACAAAGACCTTTACACCTGTCTGATTGGCGTACAAAACGCCAGTGAGTTCAGCCGCACTTATGGCGCCCAACTGGCCCAGTGTCTGCCGCAAGGCACGGGGATGACCGCCGGGCAAATTCAGTTTGTGGAGTCCGGTATGCCCGGCAAACTGATTTGCTACACCGAGTTAAGCGGTTTCCCGATCCCGGCGTTGACCCAGCTGTCGACTTACCTGGCCAGCTATCGCAAAGAAAGTGCAATCATCCCGTTGCATGTGCACAAACGCATCAGCCAGTTCGTGCAGCCCATCCAGTTCAACCAGGAGCAATACCGCCAGTTTGCCGAAGACTTCAAACTCTTTCTGCACGCTATTGCACTGGGCATCCTGGAGCGTCTGAACAACGGCTTGTACGAGTTCCTCATCGCCAAGGACAACTTCACCATTGGTGATGAGTTCTCCATTCGTCAAAGCGGCTTCCACAGTATTCATCGCACCGACATTACTGCGCAGGTCAAGGAGAAGTCCTTGCGCCTGGATAACGCTCAAGTGGCGGCGCTGGTAGAAGTGTTCGAAGATTTAAGTACCAGCGCCTACAAAGCGCAGAAACGCACGAACGAGAAAGGTGTATCCAGCAATTTTGAAGCATTTCCGTTCAAGATCGCCGAGTTGTTGAAGAACGAATATCTGGCTCGACTGAACCGTCAGGCTCCAGCTGACGCGAAAAAGCTGCGTACGCTTGCCGAGCAATACAAAGGGCAATGGGGCCGTCATATCGAAGGCTCCCTGGCTGATGTGTACAAAGAAGAAGTGGATGCCCTCCACGGCGAAAAACTCACCGTGGTTAAAGAGTTCTTTAACGAAGGCTGGCTGGAAAATCTGTTCAACCAGGCCAGTGCAGCCCCGCCAGCAGGTATGGCTCCACCACCGCCAGCAGCAGGTAACGGCGCACCACCACCGTTCGCCGCACCACAGCACAGCTACCACCTGAGTGTCAGCGGGACCAATTACGGCCCTTACAACACCCAGCAATTGCAGCAATATGTGCAGTCCGGGCAAATCACCCGCGACAGCCTGCTGTGGCGTGAAGGCATGCCTGCCTGGCAGACGGCCGGGCAAATCATGGAGCTTGCGCACCTGTTTGCGCCAGCCGTGGGCGGCCCTCCTCTGACAGCCCCGGCTCCACCGCCAGCACCTTGAGCGCACACGAGAAGACCATGTCCGCATCGTCAGCCAAAGCCTCTGCATTCCCGACCTCATGCGCCAACAGCGCCTGCGGTCAGGGGCTCTGCGGCCCAGTTAAATACTGCCCGTTCTGCGGCGTCTCGCTACAGCAGGCGCCCGCAGCGGTTACCCCGGTACCGGCAGCTGAACCCAAGGCTCGGCCAGCCACCCCTGCACCCAAAGCAACTGTCACACCTGCCAGTGCTCCACCAGCCCGGGACATACCTGCTGCAGCGCCAACACCTGTACCAGGTCCGGCGGCTCCCCCACCTGCGCCGCCTGCCGCAACACCAGCGCCCACCAACAGAAAACCGGCCCTGATAATGGCAGTTGTAACTCTGGCAGTGGTGGTGGGCGGCTACGTTGCAATCAAGATGATGGCCGGGCAAAGCCAGCAAAAGCTCGATGGCTTTTTGCAAACCGGTCAGAGCTGTTTTGACACCAGGGACTTTGCTTGCGCGCTGGACAATGCCGGGCTTGCCTTGCAACAGGACAGCAATGACCCTCGGGCCTTGAGTCTGCTGCAGCGTGCGCAGGCCGCCCAGGCGCGCCAGCAACAATTGCAGGATGCGGCGCAAAAACAGCAGTTGCTCAAAGCCCAGGCCGCCGAGGCGACGCGACAAGCCGATGCCTTGCGCGAACAGCAAGCTCTTGAGCGCCAGCGCCAGGAAGCGGCCGATCGCCAGGTGCGTGACCAACAGCAGCAACAGGCTGCCAAAGCTGTTAATGCCTCCCTGCAACAAGCGCAAAACGCGCTCAATGCCGGGGAGTACCAGTCTGCAATTGCCGTGGCCAGGGTCGTGCTGGGTATGGACCCAAACAATAGTCGGGCGCGCAACATCATCCGCCAGGCTGAACAACAACTCAAAGAAGCACTGAATCGAACCCGGATCGAATAATCAGGGTGTATGAGTTTTCCCCTCTCTTACTTGGAAGTTACTGATGAAATTGCCCTCCAACTCTTTGGATAAACGCTTGCTGGCCTTGGGCCTGGCTTCGCTACTGGGTCTGCAAGGCTGCGCCAATATCGACTCTGCCAGCATCAACCCGACCAACTGGAGTGGCAGCGACTGGATGAAGTGCGGGCTGGCAATTGCAGCAGGTGCGGCAGCGGGTGCTGCTGTGAGCGGTGCCAACGATAAAGGCGCAGGCGTATTGATTGGCGGGGTTGCCGGCATGGCCGCCTGTTTCGCGATCAATGCCAAGTCGGTACAGACCAAAACCGCTCAAGAAGTTGAACAACAATATAAAACCTCGGGCAAGAAACAACCGGCCCAGCCAGAACTGGTTAGCTACGACACCAGTATCCAGCCCGGTATGACCATCAAACGGGGTCAACCGATTACCGTGGTTTCCAATATTGTTGCGATCAACGGCGCGACCCAGCCGATCAGCGAAATCAAGGAAGAGATCCGCCTGTTTGCGCCCAACGAGGCCAAGCCGTTGAAAGAAGGCAGCAAGATCGCGAACACCAAAGGCGGCAGTGGCGGTTACGAGAACACCTTCACCATCACCCTCGATGAGCGTGCGCCGCAGGGTATCTACCGGATCGAAACATCAGTGGCCGTCAACGGCAAGCCGGCCAACACCCGAATCAACAATGTGCAGCTGGTGATGATTGATCGCGAGACCTATCAGCTGGCATTTCTGGATCGATAGCTGGCGGGTTGCATTCGCCCTGTAGCCGCTGCTGAAGAAACCAGGCAGCGGCTACACAGGCTCCTGTCATCACGCACCCGGCACAAAATGCTTCTGCGCCGTGCCGTGGGCGATCAGCCGCGAGAGATAGTTCATTTTGTCGGCGTCCTGATCGACAAAGCGAAAGGTCAGTTGCAACCACGCACTGTCCGGTTTTGGCTCGAATGCCACGATGGCATGCAGATAACCGTTCAAACGCGCCACCTCGGCGTTCTCGCCCTGCTCAAGGTCGAGTACGGCACTGTCCAGTACCTGAGGCAGCACTTCGCCACGACGCACCACCAGCAGCGCCTCCTTGAGGCTCAACGCCTTGATTACGCAGGTTTGGGTACCGCTGGGCAAACGCAGTTGCCCCTGACCACGGCTGGTCAGCGCCGGTGCCGCGACAGGTGCCGGCCGTGGTGCCGGGGCAACCGGGGCAGATGTCACCGACGTCGTGGTCACGACCTGCGCCTTGCCACCGGTCAATGCATTCAGCGAGTCATTGCCAAAGGCCGAATTAACCCGCGTCGGGGTGCTGGCCATCACGGCGCTCAGCAATCCCGCCTTGGTGAACGCCTTCTTCACCTTCGACAGTAACTGCTCATTGGTGAAGGGTTTGCTGACGAAATCCGAAACTCCAGCCTGAATGGCCTGGATCACGTTCTCTTTGTCACCACGGCTGGTGACCATGATAAAGGGCAGCGTTTTCAGACGGTCTTGCTCGCGGCACCAGGTCAACAGCTCAAGGCCGGACATCTCCGGCATTTCCCAGTCGCACAGCACCAGATCGAAGGCTTCACGGGACAGCAAGGCCTGGGCTTTGCGGCCGTTGACCGCGTCTTCGATCCTGATGCCCGGGAAGTAGTTACGCAGGCAATTTTTAACCAGATCACGAATAAACGACGCGTCATCTACCACCAGCACACTAACCTTGCTCATCGACTGCTCCTTGGATATGAACGCCCGAAAACCAAAACGCCCGGCATTGAGCCGGGCGTTTTTTAGATCGGGCTGCCTTATTTATCGTCAGGCGACGACGCAACATTAGCGTTATCGGCACCCGTGCCCTGAACTTCTTCGCGCATGCGCTTGAGACCCATGTGCCGCACGTCTGTACCGCGTACCAGATAAATCACCAGCTCCGAGATATTGCGGGCGTGGTCGCCGATACGTTCCAGTGAGCGCAGCACCCAGATGATGCTCAACACACGCGTGATCGAACGCGGATCTTCCATCATGTAAGTGGCCAGCTCACGCAGCGCGGTCTTGTACTCACGGTCGATGATTTTGTCGTACTGCGCCACAGACAGGGCAAGATCGGCGTCAAAGCGGGCAAACGCATCCAGTGCATCACGCACCATATTGCGCACCTGGTCACCGATATGGCGCACTTCAACGTATCCGCGCGGCGCCTCACCTTCTTCGCACAACTGAATGGCTCGACGGGCGATCTTGGTCGCTTCGTCACCAATGCGTTCCAGGTCGATCACCGACTTGGAAATGCTGATGATCAATCGCAAGTCAGACGCCGCAGGCTGACGACGGGCCAGAATGCGCAGGCACTCCTCGTCGATATTGCGCTCCATCTGGTTGATCTGTTCATCGATCTCACGCACCTGTTGCGCCAGGCCCGAGTCGGCCTCGATCAGTGCGGTCACCGCATCGTTGACCTGCTTCTCGACCAGGCCGCCCATCGCCAGCAGGTGGCTGCGCACGTCTTCGAGTTCCGCGTTGAACTGCGCGGAAATGTGATGGGTGAGGCCATCCTTTGAAATCATGGTTCTGCTCCGCAAAAGCTGTGAGCTGCACGCGGTTAGCGGCCAGCCGAATTATCGTGACATAGAACGGGCAATGCCGCTCAAACTAGCCATAGCGCCCGGTAATGTAGTCTTCGGTCTGCTTTTTGGCCGGGTTGGTGAACAGCGTGTCAGTGTCACCATATTCAACCATCTTGCCCATGTACATGAACGCCGTGTAATCCGAGACACGGGCTGCCTGTTGCATGTTGTGGGTTACGATCACGATGGTGAACTTGGACTTGAGCTCGTAGATCAGTTCTTCGACTTTCAACGTCGAGATCGGGTCGAGTGCCGAGCATGGCTCATCGAGCAGCAACACTTCGGGCTCTACCGCGATGGTACGGGCAATCACCAGACGCTGTTGCTGGCCACCGGACAAACCCAGTGCCGAGTCGTGCAGGCGGTCTTTGACTTCGTCCCACAACGCCGCGCCCTTGAGCGCCCATTCGACGGCTTCATCGAGCACACGCTTTTTATTGATGCCCTGGATGCGCAGGCCGTAAACCACGTTCTCGTAAATGGTTTTGGGGAACGGATTGGGCTTCTGGAATACCATGCCGACGCGGCGACGCAGTTCGGCTACATCCTCGCCCTTGCGGTAGATGTTGTTGCCGTACAGGTTGATCTCGCCTTCTACGCGGCAACCGTCCACCAGGTCGTTCATGCGATTGAAGGTACGCAGCAGCGTCGACTTGCCACAGCCGGACGGGCCGATAAACGCCGTGACCCGTTGTTTCGGGATATTCAGGCTGACGTCGTACAGGGCCTGTTTTTCACCGTAGTAAAGATTCAGGCCCGGGACTTCAATAGCGACTTCTTCGTTTGCCAGGTTCAAGCTTTGTTTGGTGCGACCCAAGGCGGACATGTTGATGCCGTGGGTTGAGGATTCATGCTGCATGGGTTGCTCCATACGCTAAAAATTCGTTTCGGTTTTTCAGTAACCGGGTTTCTTCTGGGAGAGCGGGCTTGCTCGCGATTCAGGCACCTCGGTTTCACGCTGAAACCTTACCGATACCATCGCGGGCAAGCCCGCTCCCACAGGTCATGTGTCTATCAGCTATCCAGCGCCTTGTACTTCTCGCGCAGGTGGTTACGAATCCACACGGCCGACAGGTTCAGGGTCGCGATCACCAGCACCAGCAGCAGCGCCGTGGCGTATACCAGCGGTCGGGCGGCTTCGACGTTCGGGCTCTGGAAGCCGACGTCATAAATATGGAAGCCCAAGTGCATGATCTTCTGGTCAAGGTGCAGGTACGGGTAGTTGCCGTCCAGCGGCAGCGACGGCGCCAGTTTGACCACGCCCACCAGCATCAGCGGTGCCACTTCACCGGCGGCACGGGCCACGGCGAGGATCATGCCGGTCATCATGGCCGGGCTGGCCATCGGCAGCACGATTTTCCACAGGGTTTCCGATTTGGTTGCACCCAGCGCCAGCGAGCCTTCGCGCACTGTACGCGGAATCCGCGCCAGCCCTTCTTCGGTGGCCACGATCACTACCGGCACGGCCAGCAGCGCCAGGGTCAGCGAAGCCCACATCAGGCCAGGTGTACCAAAGGTCGGCGCAGGCAATGCTTCTGCGAAGAACAGGCGGTCAACCGAGCCGCCCAGCACGTACACAAAGAAGCCCAGGCCGAATACGCCGTAAACGATGGCCGGTACGCCAGCCAGGTTGTTCACCGCGATACGGATGATCCGGGTCAGGGTGTTTTGCTTGGCATATTCACGCAGGTAAACCGCCGCCAGTACGCCAAACGGCGTCACAATCACCGCCATGATCAGGGTCATCATTACCGTGCCGAAAATGGCCGGGAAGATCCCGCCCTCGGTGTTGGCTTCACGTGGATCCTGGCTCAGGAATTCCCAGATATTGCTGAAGTACATGGCCAGTTTCTGCCAGCTGTTCATCGCGTTCGGCTGGTACACCTTGACCACCTTGCCGATACCGATTTCCAGCTCTTTGCCGTTGGCATCCCGGGCCGTGAGGCTGTCGCGGTTGAACTGTGCATGCAACTCGCCCAAGCGGTCCTCGATGGCCTTGTAGCGTGCATTCAGCTCGGCGCGCTCGGTTTCCATGTCAGCCTGCGCCTGCGGTGTCAGCTTGCCTTCCAGCTCCAGCTTGCGACCGTGCAGGCGGATGCGCTCCAGACCGTAGTTGATCGCGCCGATATCTTTCTTCTCAAGCTGGCTCAGTTGCGCGGCCAGGTCATTGACACGCTTGACCCGCGCTTGCAGCTCCGGCCAGGCCGCGGCACCTTCTGCCACCACCTTGCCGTTTTCCTTGACGTTAACCAGGTAGCCGTAGAAGTTGCCCCACTCGCGACGCTCGATGGCCATCAACTCGGGCGGCGTGCTCTGGTTCGTCAACCACTCGCCGACCACCCAGGTAAAATCATTGCCATTCAGGTCACGGTTGCCGACCTTGATCAGCTCCCGGGTCATGAACTCCGGGCCTTGTTCCGGCACCGGCAGGCCCGCACTTTTCAGGCGCTCGCGGGGCACTTCTTCCTTTTGCACCACTTCGCCGATCACCAGGTGATTGGCATCACCCGGCACGTTGTATTCAGCGTGGATCAGGTCGGCCGGCCAGAAGTGGCCCAGGCCACGAACGGCAATCACCGAGAGCAGGCCGATGGTCATGATGACGGCGATGGACACTGCGCCACCGCTGATCCAGACGCCTGGAGCGCCGCTCTTGAACCAGCCTTTGAGGGAGTTCTGTTTCACAGACTTCTACCTTCCTTAAAGCGACGAATATTTCTTGCGCAGACGCTGACGAATCAGTTCGGCAAGAGTGTTCATGATGAAGGTGAACAACAGCAGCACCAGCGCCGAGAGGAACAGCACGCGGTAATGGCTACCGCCCACTTCCGACTCCGGCATTTCCACCGCCACGTTCGCCGCCAGGGTACGCAGGCCTTCGAACAGGTTCATTTCCATGACCGGGGTGTTACCGGTGGCCATCAACACAATCATCGTCTCGCCGACCGCACGGCCCATACCGATCATCAGTGCCGAGAAGATCCCCGGGCTGGCCGTCAGGATGACCACGCGGGTCATGGTTTGCCACGGTGTGGCACCCAGCGCCAGCGAACCCAGGGTCAGACCGCGAGGCACACTGAACACGGCATCTTCAGCAATCGAGTAGATGTTGGGGATCACCGCGAAGCCCATTGCCAGACCCACAACCAGAGCATTGCGCTGGTCGTAAGTAATGCCCAGGTCGTGGGAGATCCACAGGCGCATATCGCCACCGAAGAACCAGGCTTCCATGAACGGGCTCATATACAGCGACAGGCCGCATACAAACAGAATCACCGGGATCAGGATCAGGCTTTCCCAACCGTCAGGCACACGCAGGCGGATCGACTCGGGCAGGCGGCTCCAGGTGAAGCCCGCCACCAGAATGCCGATCGGCATCAGCACCAGCAGGCTGAAAATCCCCGGCAAGTGGCCTTCCACATACGGCGCCAGGAACAGACCGGCGAAGAAACCCAGAATCACCGTCGGCATCGCTTCCATCAGCTCGATCACCGGCTTGACCTTGCGGCGCAGGCTTGGAGCCATGAAGTAAGCGGTGTAGATGGCTGCGGCAACGGCCAGAGGTGCCGCCAGCAACATCGCGTAGAACGCTGCTTTCAAGGTACCGAAGGTCAATGGCGCCAGGCTCATCTTCGGTTCGAAGTCAGTGTTGGCGGCTGTCGATTGCCAGACGTATTTAGGCTCGTCGTAGTTCTCGTACCAGACCTTGCTCCACAGCGCGCTCCAGGACACTTCCGGGTGCGGGTTCTTCAGGGTCAGTGGCAGCAGCTTGCCGCCCTCTTCCACGATGATGCGGTTGGCACGCGGCGACAACGCCATGACGCCCGGACCTTCTGCCACTTTCTCGACCAGCAGGGTGCGATGCGCGGTGCTGTGGAACACACCGATCTCGCCGGCCGCGTCCAGAGCCAGGAAGCCCTTGCGGCGTTGCTCGGCAGTGATTTCAACAATCGGCGACGTGCCCATCTGGAAGCTGCGGATATGTTTGAAGCGCTGCTCGCCATCCGGGTCGCGAGCCATGAACCACTGGCTCAGGCCGCCCTTGGAATCACCAAAAATCAGCGAAATACCGCCCACCAGTTGTGTGCTGGCGGTGATCTCGGTGGTTGCGTCATCCACCAGCTTGTAGCGACCGTTGAGGCTTTTGTCGCGCAGGCTGAAGACATCGGCCTGGGCGCGATCATTGATCACATACAACCACTGCTGACGCGGGTCGATATACAGCGCTTTGACCTTCGCGGTCATCTGCGGCAGGTCGATACGGGTCTCGGTGTTGGTGACCTCGTCGGTCATCATGTTTTCTTCGCGGGCCAGTGACAGCACGTTCAGTTGCGCGCCCGAGGAACCGGCCAGCACCAGCGTTGAATCGTTGACGCTGAGGTTGACGTGATCCAGTGCACCACCCTGCGGGTCGAGGACGATTGGCGTTTCGCCATACGGGTATTCGATTGCCGGGGTGATGGTCTTCTTGCCATCCGGGTAGCTGACTTTATAGCTGTGACGGAACACCAGCGCCTGACCGTTGGACAGGCCCAGCACCGCCACCGGATTACCCGGCTGGTCTTCACCCAGAGAAGTCACTTGAGTGCCGGCCGGCAACGGCAGGTTGACCCGCGACAGCTCTTCGCCGTTCTTCGCATTGAAGAACAACACCATGCCCTTGTCGGACACCCGCATACCGACCTGATTCTGCTCTTCGATGGAGATCATCAGCGGCTTGCCGGCGTCCTGCATCCACACCGGCGTAATCGCCTGTTTGGCGTTCAGGTCGGCACCCTGGAACAGTGGATAAACCACATAGCCCAGGAAGAAGAAGATCAGAGTGATTGCGCCAAGCACGGCAAGACCGCCGATAAATACATACCAGCGGGTCAGGTGATCTTTAAACGCGCGGATACGGCGCTTGCGTTGCAGTTCAGGCGTATTGAAATCAATGCGCTTGGGAGCGGATGTCGTAGTCATTGGGGAATTGGCCAGATCATTCATGCGCACACCCTAGCGGTCCTGTATGACAGAAAGATGACAAAGCAGTGACGCAAAAAATCCGCCGCCCAACGGTGCTGGCAGCGGAATGGAAAATTTGGTGAAGCGGTTGCGAGGCAGACCTGCAGGAGCGGGCTCGCTCGCGATGGCGTCAACTCAATAGGTCTGATGTACCAAGTTGCCTGCATCGCGAGCAAGCCCGCTCCCACATGGCGTCTGCTTATGCGCCTTCTTTCAGGCCCAGGTCAGCCAATGCTTTGGCAGCGACTTTGGCTGGCAGAGGGATATAGCCATCCTTCACGACCACTTCCTGACCTTGCTTGGACAGGACCAGCTTGATGAACTCGGCTTCCAGCGGGTTCAGCGGCTTGTTCGGCGCCTTGTTCACGTACACGTAGAGGAAACGCGACAGCGGGTATTTGCCGTTCAGTGCGTTTTCTTCGGTATCTTCGACAAACTCGGTGCTGCCTTTTTTAGCCAAAGGCACGGTCTTCACGCTGGCGGTTTTGTAACCGATGCCCGAGTAACCGACGCCGTTCAGCGAGCTGCTGATCGACTGCACAACCGAAGCCGAGCCCGGCTGTTCGTTCACGTTAGGCTTGTAGTCGCCTTTGCACAGGGCTTCTTCCTTGAAGTAGCCGTAAGTGCCGGATACCGAGTTACGACCGAACAGTTGAACCGGCTTGTTGGCCAGGTCGCCGGTCACACCCAGGTCGCCCCAGGTTTTAACGTCGGCTTTGGCGCCGCACAGGCGGGTCGAAGAGAAGATTGCATCAACCTGTTCCATGGTCAGGTGCTTGATCGGGTTGTCCTTGTGCACGAACACGGCCAGGGCATCCACTGCCACCGGGATGGCGGTAGGCTTGTAGCCGTACTTCTGCTCGAAGGCAGCCAGTTCGTTGTCTTTCATTTTGCGGCTCATCGGGCCCAGGTTAGCGGTGCCTTCAGTAATCGCAGGCGGCGCGGTCGAAGAACCGGCAGCTTGAATCTGGATGTTTACGTTCGGGTATTCTTTTTTGTACGCCTCAGCCCACAAGGTCATCAAGTTCGCCAGGGTGTCGGAACCAACGCTGGACAGGTTGCCCGACACACCAGTGGTCTTCACGTAGGGCTGAATAGCCGGGTCAACACCAGCGGCAACCGCATTGGCAGTTGCAACGCCTGCGGCGACAAAAGTCAGGGCCGCCATCACACGCTTCAGTTTCATGCCTTACTCCTAGCAAACGGGGTTAGATGAATCGGGGGCCAGTATCTGCAGGCCATGTGACTACTCTATGAACCGATTGTGACAATTAGATGAAAGGCCATCATTCGTTACAAATGATGGCCTTCGGGGAGAGGCTAGCGAAGTGTCATGGCCACTGAGCGATGTCTCAGCGGCCCTTTTTCCACAAATAAGCACCGACCACCAGGCCCATCGTGCAGATAATGGCCACGTAATACGCCGGCCCCATCGGGCTTTCCTTGAGCAACAGGGTCACGGCCATTGGGGTCAGACCGCCAAAGATGGCGTAGGCCAGGTTGTAGGAAAACGACAGGCCACTGAAACGCACCACTGGCGGAAAAGCTTTAACCATCACATAAGGGACGGCACCGATGGTGCCGACAAACAGACCGCTCAGGGAATACAGCGGGAACAGCCAGTCCGGATGCTGCAGCAGGCTGTGATAGAAGGTCCACGACGTGATCAGCAACCCGGCGCAACCCACCACAAACACCTTGCCCGCACCAAAGCGGTCAGCCAGGGCGCCCGAAGCGATGCAACCCAAACTCAAAAAGACGATCGCCAGGCTATTGGCTTGCAACGAGGTGGTCGCTGAAAAACCATAAATGGTTTGCAGCACCGTGGGCGTCATCAGAATGACCACGATGATCCCGGCAGACAGTAACCAGGTCAGCAGCATCGAGACCACAATCGCCCCGCGATGGTCGCGCAGCACGGTCTTGAGCGGGACTTCCGCAGCCAGCGCCTTGCGCAGCTGCAACTCGGCAAATACCGGTGTCTCGTGCAACCAGCGACGCAGGTACACCGAGAACAGGCCGAACACGCCGCCCATCAGGAATGGAATCCGCCAGGCAAAGTCAGACACTTCAGCCGGCGTATAGATCGTATTGATCGCCGTGGCCATCAGGGAACCCAGCAAGATGCCCGCGGTCAACCCGCAGGTCAGGGTGCCGCAGGCGTAGCCCACATGCCGTGGCGGCACATGCTCGGCCACGAACACCCAGGCCCCGGGCACTTCACCACCAATGGCCGCGCCCTGGATCACGCGCATCAGCAGCAACAGAATCGGTGCCCACATGCCAATCTGCGCATAGGTCGGCAGCAAGCCCATGATCAAAGTCGGTACAGCCATCATGAAGATGCTCAACGTGAACATCTTTTTGCGCCCCAGCAAATCACCAAAGTGCGCCATGACAATGCCGCCCAAAGGACGCGCCAGATAACCCGCAGCGAAAATACCGAAGGTTTGCATCAGACGTAGCCACTCGGGCATGTCCGCCGGAAAGAACAGTTTCCCGACCACGGTGGCAAAAAATACAAAAATAATGAAATCGTAAAACTCCAGCGCACCACCCAAGGCAGACAGCGACAAGGTTTTATAGTCATTACGGGTTAACGGCCGCGAAGGCGGTGCAGCACTGGAAGGCTCTGTGATCATGGGGTATTGCTTCTCTTATTAGGCACGGCAAAAAGCTGCAACTTCGCCGGCAGGGGCTGGGCAGGTTTTGAAAGATAACAAATTGTTTACAAAAGCACAGAGCTAGACGTGCAGCGCACCCAAAAAGCAGAATCAGGAGGTCGTCGGCCAGGCTGTCCCCCGATATACTCATGCTGTAAGAAACACTTGGTAACTTCTGAGGTTGCTGTGCGAAAACGTCCGCTGGCCACTTCAGCCGATTTCGCAGAGTTTCCCCTTGGTGCGGCTTATGAAGAACGTGACGAACGTAGTATGTTCGGGCTGAATCGTTTTTCTAAAGACGCTTTTTCACCCGCAGTACTTATGATGAATCACGGGTCAGAGGCCCTTAGGCATGCTAGAGCTCGAACAAGAAGATCCAATTCCGCAAGGCGATCTGGCCTTGCAAATCACCGCCCTGCCGCGCGAGACCAATGGTTTCGGCGATATTTTTGGCGGCTGGCTGGTCTCTCAAATGGACCTGGCCGGTACCGCAATGGCCAGCAAGGTTGCCGGTGGCCGTGTAGCCACTGTCGCTATTGATCGTATGGCATTTCTGGTACCCGTGGCCGTGGGCGCACAATTGTCGTTCTACACCCAGGCACTTGAGATCGGCCGCAGCTCGATCCAGATGATGGTTGAAGTGTGGAGTGACGACCCGTTGTCCAGCGAATGGCGTAAAGTGACCGAAGCGGTCTTTGTCTTTGTCGCCATCGATGGCAGCGGCCGCACCCGCTCCGTTCCGCCACGTCGTTAAACCTATAAATAGAGAACCTGCCATGCACCACATTGAGTCAGTCACCCTGGATGAACTGGAGTGCTGGCACTTCCAGCATGGCCAGGCCCAACTGCTGGTCGCCAAACAGGGCGCGCAGGTTCTCAGTTATCAGGTAGGTGATGAGCCGCCGATCATCTGGCTCAACGAAAAAGCCCAATTCAAGCAAGGCCATGGCATCCGCACGGGCGTGCCGGTGTGCTGGCCCTGGTTTGGCAACCTGGCACTCAACCCGCAAAGCGTGCAGGCCATGCGCCACAGCGATGAACCCGCCACGGCCCACGGCCTGGTACGTACGCGCGAATGGGAAGTGCTGGAGATCGATGACGCCGGTGAGGCGCTGCATATAGCGCTGGGCTTGCCCCACATCGAAGGCGGCCTGCCCGGCTGGCCCCACGACGTGGCGCTGACCCTGAACATCCGCCTCGACAGCCAACTGCATATCAGCCTCACCAGCCATAACCGCAGCAGCATCCCGGTGAGCATCAGCCAGGCCCTGCACAGCTACTTTGCGGTCAGCGACGTGCGCAAGGTTGAGGTCAAAGGAGTCGACGGCCTGACCTACATCGACACACTCGACGACTGGAAACGTGTTGCGCAAGCGGGCGATTTGACCTTCAGCGGCGAAACCGATCGTATCTACCTCGATACCCCGCAGCAGTTGAGCATCGTCGACCCGGACTGGTCGCGCACGCTCGAGCTGACCAGCCGCGGCTCGCGCTCGGCGGTAATCTGGAATCCCTGGATCGACAAGACCGCCACGCTCGGCGACATGGCCGCAGATGGCTGGCAGCGCATGCTGTGCATCGAAACCGCCAATGTGATGGATGACATCATCACCCTGGAGCCGGGCGCCAGCCATACGCTGAGTGTGAGTATTGGCAGCGAGCGCCTGAAAACCTGATACAACCAAAACCTGTGGGAGCGAGCCTGCTCGCGAAGTGTGTTTTCGCGAGCAGGCTCGCTCCCACAATTGGTCTGATCCCTACAAGTCTTCCTCAACCACTACCCGCACCTTGCTCGCATCCAGCGCATAGGCCGCATCGGCCAGGTCATTGCTGACCTTCTCGACCTTCAGCGAGCCCATCACCCACAACGGCGTGTAGATGTCATCCAGCTTCAAGCCTTTTGGATAGCGCACCAACACCAACTGATTGGGCGGCGGAGGCGGCACATGAATGCAGGCGCCCGGGTACGGCACCAGGAAAAACAGCGTGCTGCGACCCTTGGCGTCTGTTTCCAGAGGCACGGGGTAGCCACCCAAACGGATATTTTTGCCGTTCATGCTGGCCACTGTCTTGCTGGAGTACATCACCGCGGGCAGGCCCTTGCTCTGCTTCAAACCACCCTTGTCGGTAAACGTACCATTGGCCTCGGGCGAGTCATGGTCAATTTCGGGCATTTGCTCAAGGGCTATTTGATCCGACTTGGGCATCAGTTCAAGCCAGTCGGTTTCGGGCAACTCTGCCGCATGTGCCAGGCCTGAACCCAGCAAAAGAAAAGTCAGTAGAAGACGGCGCATGCAAGGCTCGATAAAAGAAGGATTGAACGCGCGCAGTTTAACCCTCTCTGCGGCTGGCGCAGAGAGAGCCAAAGCGTTTAATCAGGACTTTTTCGACACCAGGCCGTAGATCACCAGCAAGATCACGGCACCCACCACGGCACCTATAAAGCCGGCACCCTCGCCTGCCTTGTAGATACCAATCGCCTGACCACCATAGGTAGCCGCCAGCGAGCCGCCGATACCCAGCAGGATCGTCATGATCCAGCCCATGCTGTCGTCACCCGGTTTCAGGAAACGAGCCAGCAGGCCAACGATCAAGCCGATAAAAATGGTTCCGATGATGCCCATGGACGCTCCCTCAAAATTAAATGGCGTTACAACCAAAGCCTAGTCAGCACTTTGGCATCACGCCATCAGAGAGCAGCGACAACCCAATGGTTCCGTACAAAGCGATTTACGCTTCGTCGATCAGGGCTTCAACCTTGAGGATTTGCGCTTGCAACGTCGCCATATCAGCGCAGCGCAGGTTGGCGTGACCGACTTTGCGGCCGACCTTGAACGCCTTGCCATAGTGATGCAGATGGCAATCAGCAATCGCAATCACCTTCTCAACCGGCGGCACGCTGCCGATGAAGTTGAGCATGGCGCTTTCGCCCACTTTGGCTGTCGAACCCAACGGCAGGCCGGCGATGGCGCGCAAGTGGTTTTCGAACTGGCTGCACTCGGCACCTTCGGTGGTCCAATGCCCGGAGTTATGGACACGCGGGGCGATTTCGTTGGCCTTGAGGCCACCGTCGACTTCAAAGAATTCGAATGCCATCACCCCAACGTAATCCAGCTGCTTGAGCACACGGCTGGAGTAGTCTTCAGCCAGGGCTTGCAACGGGTGATCGGTACTGGCAACCGACAGCTTGAGAATGCCGCTGTCGTGAGTGTTGTGTACCAATGGGTAGAACTTCGTTTCGCCATCACGGCCGCGTACGGCAATCAGCGACACTTCGCCGGTGAACGGCACAAACCCTTCCAGCAGGCACGCCACACTGCCCAGTTCAGCAAACGTATCCACGACATCGGCAGGGGTGCGCAGCACTTTCTGGCCCTTGCCGTCATAACCCAGGGTGCGGGTCTTGAGCACGGCAGGCAGGCCAATGGTGGCCACTGCTGCGTCCAGATCAGCCTGGGACTGGATGTCGGCAAATGCCGGCGTCGGAATGCCCAGATCCTTGAACATGCTCTTTTCGAACCAGCGATCGCGGGCAATGCGCAACGCTTCGGCGCTCGGGTATACCGGGACGAATTGCGACAGGAAAGCCACGGTTTCAGCGGGAACGCTTTCGAACTCGAACGTCACCAGGTCGACTTCGTCAGCCAACTGGCGCAAATGGTCCGGGTCGCTGTAGTCCGCACGCAGGTGTTCACCCAGCGAGGCGGCACAGGCATCAGGAGCCGGATCCAGGAAAGCGAAGTTCATCCCCAGCGGAGTGCCCGCCAGAGCCAGCATGCGGCCCAATTGACCGCCACCGATTACACCGATTTTCATCGTCAGAAACCTCAGGCTACGCGCGGGTCTGGATTGTCCAGCACGCTGTCTGTCTGTTCAGCACGGAATGCTTTCAAAACGGTATGGAACTGCGGATGCTTGGCGCCCAGGATGCTCGCCGACAACAGGGCAGCGTTGATCGCGCCCGCTTTGCCGATGGCCAGGGTTGCAACCGGGATGCCCGCCGGCATTTGCACGATCGACAGCAGCGAGTCTACGCCCGACAGCATGGCCGACTGGACCGGTACACCGAGTACTGGCAAATGGGTTTTGGCTGCACACATGCCTGGCAGGTGGGCTGCGCCACCGGCACCCGCGATGATGACCTCGATCCCGCGGCCTTCGGCCTCTTCGGCATACTGGAACAGCAGATCCGGAGTGCGGTGGGCAGAGACCACTTTCACTTCGTAAGGAATGCCGAGTTTTTCCAGCATATCGGCGGTGTGGCTGAGGGTGGACCAATCGGACTTGGAGCCCATGATCACGCCTACCAGTGCACTCATCGTCGCGCCTCTTCTCTTGGGCGCCCGCAGGCGCGTCAAAAAACAACAAGCCACGTGGAGGATCCGACGTGGCTTGTTATAGGAATTAAGGCCGGTCAAGCCAGCCGAAGGCCGCGCAGTATACCCCAAACATGTGCCTTGAAAGCACCTTTGACGACCATCTGTCTTGCACATCGGACAATCCCGAATACCCCGGTTTTATTGACCTTCAGGTCAAAACACGCCTCCTCGGCTACGGCCTCTGATCATCAGGTGCCACGCCTACATTGCACAGAGATAGAAACGACATAACTCGACGAATTCCAGCCACGGCGAAACCTGGAATTAACGTCTTCACTTAAATTCAAACCGGTAACAGCAAAAACGTAAACAGTCCTGCAAGGATTGCAGGCTCCTTATTAAAAGGATATTTCCCATGCAACCGATCACACTTTATATTTTTATCCACAACGATGTCCCGCACCGCGCCATCAACACATTGGGGCGTGCATACTTCAAAGAGTTTACCGACGAAATCACGGCAATTACAAAACGATCTTTTATATTCAAGGACATACGTAACGTGCAGGGCATGACTGACTTCAACTATAAAAGTCAGTCCATAGACGATGTTCTTCATCGATGGGAATTGGCGGCCATCCGATACAAAAACCAACACGGGCTAAAGTGGGGTAAAACCGAACGCTACATTCTGGTTACGCACTCCCCGCTCAACGAAACCACCCTGGGCTGCGCTTACCCCGGACAACCCGCCGTCATTGCCAGCCTTAAACACTATCAAGTGATCGCCCATGAAGTAGGCCACAGTTTCAATGCATCCCACAACAATGCAGCACTCGGCCACAATCCATGGGGCAGCGTATGTGAAACGTTCATGTTTCCCAACGCTTCAACTTTTCGAAGTAATTGTTACCGTTTCACGCCGGAAAACAGAAACAACATAAGCGCATTCTTAAGTGATGCCCCCTAAGACCGGAATTTCTAACAGACTTATCAGTCATCACCTGAATGAAGGCTAAAAATACGACCGATCAATATATATACATTTGTTCATGACACTGTTCTTCAGAAAAACGATCGCCACCTAAAATATTTATTTTTCGATATTTTTACGCCCCAGCTATCAACGATGACTGGCCGTTCGGTTAACGTTGTATTTCTGCGGGATATTCCCGACATCACAAATTTTGACTACCTGTCCTTCTCAGATAACCGTCTGGATATTGAGCCGGTTATTGAAGCACTGAGCACGGCCATTAAAGCCGTCTTTGCTGCATACATGGCTGAACATCGGCGGGCCGGAAAACCTGCCGATTTATACCTGATCCTGATTGATGGACTCCTCATGCCCTCAATGGGGGTGGAGGGCATGGCTATTCCAGAGGCCAACATCGCTATCGCCACGACACTTGGACGAACGGTGGTGGCCCATGAAATAGGGCACTGCCTCGGCGCTACCCATGAAGATGTTGCCTTGTATCGTGAGCCCGAACGTAATGATCCTTCTCACTGTGCAACCTTTATGGCAACGGGCCGCGTGGAGGGTGCTTGCTCTATCTTCAGCTTTAGCAGTGAAAATTACGCCAACATAAAGCAGCACCTAAAAAAAGCCCCTTAAAACCCATAACAAAAATAACAAAAAACGCATTCACTCGGGTTGAGTTCCACTTTCCAGTTTTCGCCACAACAACCGTACGTTGGCCTTGCGCACCAGGGCACAGCGGTATAGGCGAATCTCCAGCGGCACATGCCATTGAGGGCCTCCACACACCACCAGCTCGCCCCGCGCCAGCTCGGCGCGCACGCTCAAATGCGGCACCCAGGCAATGCCCAACCCTTCGAGCGCCATGCTTTTAAGGCTGTCGGCCATCGCGGTCTCATAAATAGTGGTAAAGCGCAGGCTGCGCTGGCGCAGCAGCAAATTCACCGAGCGGCCCAGAAATGCGCCAGCGCTATAGGCCAGTAGCGGCACGCTGACATCGCCCTCCAGATCGAACAACGGCTTGCCGTCTGCATCGGCAGCACATACCGGGAGCATTTCGGTATTACCCAGGTGCAAGGACGGGAAAATTTCCGGATCCATCTGCAAGGCCGCATCCGGATCGTAAAAAGCCAGCATCAAATCGCAACCACCTTCGCGCAAAGCATGCACCGCGTCTCCGACGTTAGTCGCAACCAGTCGTGTCGCGATGTTCAGCCCTTCATTGCGCAACTGGGCGATCCAGCGCGGGAAAAAACCCAGCGCCAGGGAGTGGGCGGCAGCCACTTGCATGACCTCACCCTGCCCGCCTTCGAGGTGATGAAGGTGACGCAGCACCTCACCCAACTGTTCGACGACCGTGCGCGCCGTAACCAAAAACAGCTGACCGGCCGCAGTCAACTCCACCGGGGTTCGGGAACGATTCACTAAGGTCAGCCCAAGCGCCGCTTCAAGGCTGCGAATTCGCCGACTAAAGGCCGGCTGAGTGACGAAACGGCGCTCTGCTGCCTGGGAAAAACTGCGGGTAGCAGCCAGGGCACTGAAGTCCTCTAACCATTTACTTTCGAGATTCATCGAGTCCTCCCGGACGCGCACCAAAATGGGTCACACGCTCGACGCGCCTGCCGCGTCACGTCGCTATTATGCCGTTTATGCATAGGTTAGTGTTTAAAGGCATTGGCCCAAAATAGTCTGCAGGCCTAGGATTCGCAGCGTTCCGGCCCAGACCGGGTTCATATCGAGATGATTTCTATCATGTCCTCCGCTGCATCTTTCCGTACCGAAAAAGACCTGCTTGGCGTACTCGAAGTACCCGCTCAAGCGTATTACGGCATCCAGACCCTGCGAGCGGTGAACAACTTCCGTCTCTCCGGCGTTCCGATCTCGCATTACCCGAAGCTGGTTGTGGGCCTGGCCATGGTTAAACAAGCCGCTGCTGACGCCAACCGCGAGTTGGGTCATCTGAGCGACGCCAAGCACGCTGCCATCAGCGAAGCGTGTGCACGTCTGATCCGCGGCGATTTCCACGAAGAGTTCGTGGTGGACATGATTCAAGGCGGCGCTGGCACTTCAACCAACATGAATGCCAACGAAGTGATCGCCAACATCGCGCTGGAGGCCATGGGCCATCAGAAAGGCGAATACCAATACCTGCACCCGAACAACGACGTCAACATGGCGCAGTCGACCAACGACGCCTACCCGACGGCCATTCGTCTGGGCCTGTTGTTGGGTCACGACGCGCTACTGGCCAGCCTCGACAGCCTGATCCAGTCGTTTGCAGCCAAAGGCGCCGAGTTCAGTCACGTCCTGAAAATGGGCCGTACCCAACTGCAAGACGCCGTGCCAATGACCCTGGGTCAAGAGTTCCGCGCTTTCGCCACTACATTGAGTGAAGACCTGGCTCGCCTGAAAACCCTGGCGCCAGAGCTGCTGACTGAAGTGAACCTGGGTGGCACCGCCATCGGTACCGGCATCAACGCCGACCCGCGTTACCAGATGCTGGCCGTGAACCGCCTGGCCACCATCAGCGGTCACCCGCTGGTACCGGCGGCCGACCTGATCGAAGCCACCTCCGACATGGGCGCCTTCGTACTGTTCTCCGGCATGCTCAAGCGTACCGCGGTCAAGCTGTCGAAGATCTGCAACGACTTGCGCCTGCTGTCCAGCGGCCCACGTACCGGCATCAACGAAATCAACCTGCCAGCACGTCAGCCAGGCAGTTCGATCATGCCAGGCAAGGTCAACCCGGTTATCCCGGAAGCCGTGAACCAGGTGGCATTCCAGATCATCGGTAACGACCTGGCCCTGACCATCGCTGCCGAAGGTGGCCAGCTGCAACTGAACGTTATGGAGCCGCTGATCGCGTTCAAGATCTTCGACTCGATTCGTCTGCTGCAACGCGCCATGGACATGCTGCGCGAACACTGCATCACCGGCATCACGGCCAACGAAGCGCGCTGCCGTGAACTGGTCGAGCACTCGATTGGTCTGGTGACTGCACTTAACCCGTACATCGGTTATGAAAACGCCACCCGTATCGCCCGTATCGCTCTTGAAAGCGGCCGCGGCGTACTGGAACTGGTGCGCGAAGAAGGCTTGCTCGACGACGCCATGCTCGACGACATCCTGCGCCCGGAAAACATGATTGCTCCGCGTCTGGTGCCACTCAAGGCCTGATGCTGTAACACGCTCAACGCTCACCAGGTCGAGGGACTAGACACCTCTCACCTTTTGAGGGCTTGCAGATACGTCTGCAGGCCCTTTTTTTTGGCCCTGGGATTTTGAAACCCCTCCCCCCTCTCCCAGAGGGAGAGAAGACTAAAGGCAAAAGCAGATCAGATTAACGCCACAAATCGAGCCCTTTCACCCTCAGGGAGAGGGCTGGGGTGAGGGCAATTTGACAATAAACTAAGCCATATCGGACAACTCACACATGAAAATTCAGTCACTTATGCAGACGCTTCCTGCGCTCCTAGGTATAGTGCCGCCCCTCTTCCTGTGCCCGGCCCCAGCACCAGCGGCCATCGTCAGCACGGAAACAGCATCGTAAACCAAGCAGCAACATGGCCAGGGTCACATTGATCGCCTACGTTTATGCCTTGCTCAAGCAGGTGTAACGCGATATTTCGATCCGGCCGTGTTGCCATCAGATAAAAACAGCGAGGAATAATCCATGCTTGAAGTCATCAATGACTTCCTCTCAGGGAAAGTGCTAATCGTGCTCATGGTCGGGCTCGGTGGCTACTTCACGATCCGCTCGCGTTTCGTTCAGTTTCGTTACTTTCTGCACATGTTTTCGGTTTTCAAGGACAGCCTGCGCAGCAGCGCCGGTGAGCTGAGCTCATTTCAGGCATTGATGCTGAGCCTGGCCGGCCGTGTCGGCGCGGGCAACATTGCCGGCGTCGGTATTGCCGTTACCCTGGGTGGCCCCGGTGCCGTGTTCTGGATGTGGGTGACCGCCCTGGTCGGCATGTCCAGCAGCCTGATCGAATGCTCCCTGGGCCAGCTGTACAAGCGTCGTGATTCGGAAGGCCAACTGCGCGGCGGCCCGTCCTTCTATATGAAGTACGGCCTGGGCAAAGTGTGGATGGGCAAACTGATGGCCGTGCTGTTGCTGATCACCTTCGGTTTTGCCTTCATGGGCCTGCAAGCCCATGCCGTGACCCACTCGCTGCAAGACGCCTTCGGCTTCAAGGTCAACTACTCGGGGCTGGCCATCGCCATCCTGCTGGGCCTGGTGTTTATCGGCGGGATCAAGCGTATCGCTTCGGTAGCCGACCTGCTGGTACCGGTCAAGACCCTGGCCTATATTGCGGTCACCCTGTATGTGATCGTACTGCAGTTCGACCACGTACCCGCCATGCTGGGCCATATCGTCAAGAGCGCCTTCGGCCTGGACCCTGTGTTCGGTGGCCTGATCGGCAGTGCAATCGTGATGGGCGTCAAACGTGGCGTCTTCGCCAACGAAGCCGGTCTGGGCAGCGCCCCGAACGTGGCTGCCGTGGCCGATGTTGAGCACCCGATCGCCCAAGGCGTGGTGCAGGCATTCAGCGTATTCCTCGACACCTTTGTGATCTGCACCTGTACGGCTTTGCTGATTCTGTTGTCGGGCTTCTACACCCCAGGTTTTGAAGGCGACGGCATTGCCCTGACCCAGAACTCCCTGGCAGCCGTGGTCGGCGAATGGGGTCGTGTCTTTATCAGCGTGGCCCTGGCGCTGTTCGTATTCACCTCGATGCTCTACAACTACTACCTGGGCGAGAACAACCTGCGCTTTTTGGTTGGAGAGAGCCGCAAAGCACTGATGGGTTATCGCGCACTGGTACTGGTGCTGATCTTTTGGGGGTCGATCGAAAACCTGCAAACGGTTTTCGCTTTCGCCGACATTGCCATGACCATGCTCGCCTTCGTTAACCTGGTTGCGCTGGCGATGCTGTTCAAGATCTGCATGCGCGTGCTCAAGGACTACGATGACCAGCGCCGCGCGGGGATCAAGACACCTGTCTTCGATTCCAGTAAATTCCCGGATCTGGATCTCGATCTAAAGGCCTGGCCGCCAAAGCCGGCCGCCCAGGTCGACGAAACAAAACGCTGATACTTGACGCGGCGGTTCTCCAGAACCGCCGCGTTTTTGCTTATGGAGACTCAATAATGACCGCAGCCACTCATCACACCTGCCAACACGTCATGGTGCTCTACACCGGCGGCACCATCGGCATGCAGGCCAGCGCCAGCGGTCTGGCACCAGCCTCGGGTTTTGAGGCACGCATGCGCGAGCACCTGGCCAGCCAACCGCAGCTGCAAGTACCGCAATGGGCCTTTCGCGAAATGAGCCCGCTGATCGACAGCGCCAACATGACGCCTGCCTACTGGCTACGCCTGCGCAGCGCGATCATCGAAGCGGTCGAGCAGGATGGCTGCGATGCTGTACTGGTCCTACATGGCACTGACACGCTGGCCTACAGCGCTGCGGCGATGTGCTTTCAACTGCTGGGCTTGCCTGCACCGGTACTCTTCACCGGCTCCATGCTGCCAGCGGGCGTACCTGACAGCGATGCCTGGGAAAACATCAGCGGTGCCTTGCAGGCGCTGGGCCAGGGCCAGCCTAACGGCGTACAGCTGTACTTCCACGGCAAGCTGATGGCTCCAACAAGCTGCGCCAAAGTGCGCAGCTTTGGCCGTAACCCGTTTGTGACGCTGACACGCAACGGCGGCGGGACTAGGGCCAGCACCCTCCCGGCAGAACTGGCCTACAGCTACCCCAAACACCAGGCCAGCGTAGGCGTGCTGCCACTGGTGCCAGGGATTGGCGCCGCCCAGCTCGATGCCTTGCTCAACAGCGGGATCGAAGCCCTGGTACTGGAGTGCTTCGGCAGTGGCACCGGCCCTGGCGACAACCCGGACTTTCTCGCCAGTCTGCAACGGGCACAGGAAAATGGCATTGTGATCGTGGCCATTACCCAATGCCATGAAGGCGGTGTAGAACTGGACGTGTACGAAGCTGGCAGCCGCTTGCGTGAGGCGGGTGTGCTGTCAGGTGGCGGAATGACCCGCGAGGCCGTGTTCGGCAAACTGCATGCCTTGCTTGGCGCTGACCTGCCGCTGGCCGAGGTGCGCCGCCTGATCGAACTGGATGTGTGCGGGGAGCTGGCCTAAAAGCCCATAACCCGGCCTATGTAGCCGCTCTAGCAGGCTGTGATGGACTGTGCACCAGACCCGCCTTGATTGAAGGTCCTGCGGCCCTTATCGCAGCCTGCGGCAGCGGCTACAGGTTCGGTGTACATCCCCCGGCACACAACTTGCTCGCTTCCTGCACCTCCCAGGCAGGAAACGAGCATGCTCCACTCCCATCTCACAACGCTCAACGCCGTATCCCTGGTGCTCAGCACCTTCAACGCAGAAGGCTTGCCCAGCGAGATGCTGCTGGCCGGCAGCGGCATTCGGGCGGCGGACCTGAGCCGTGCAGACACTCGCATCACCACCAATCAGGAAATGCGCGTGTGCGCCAATGCCGTGGCTCTGCGCCGCGAAATCGGCCTTGAACTAGGGCGACGCATGCATGTGTCGTCCTACGGCATACTCGGTTACGCCCTACTCACCAGTGCCACCTTAGGTGACGCATTGCGTCTAGCTTTACGCTACCCGGCGCTGCTGGGAACACTTTTTGAGCTGAGCCTGGAGGTCGAGGGCGAACAGGTCCGGTTCTGTGCCAATGGCTATGCCGAGAGCCCGCAAATGGCGGTGTTCAATACCGAGCTATGCCTGGTTTCGCTCAAGGTTATATGCGAAGACTTGCTAGGCCAATCGCTGCCGCTATTGGGTGCACGCTTTATCCACAGCGCACCCGACTACCACGCCAGCTACGGGCAAAGCTTCGATTGCCCGCGTCAGTTCGATGCCGACAGCAATGCTTTCGCCTTCGCCAAGCGATGGCTCGACCAGCCTTTGCCACTGGCCGATGCGGTGACCCATCAAGCGATGGCCGAGCGTTGCCGCAAACAGAATCTGGAGTTCACCGGGAGACAAACCTGGCTGGAACGCATCCGCCAGTTGCTGGCCGCACAACTGCATGCAGCCCCCGGCCTCGAAGGGCTGGCCGAGCACATGAACTGCTCGCCGCGCACCCTGCGCCGCCACTTGCACGATATGGGTTGCAGCTACCAGACGCTGCTCGATGACCTGCGTTTTGAGCGCGCCAAGCTGCTGCTCAACGAAACCGAATGGCCCATTTACAAGATTGCCGAGACCCTGGGTTTCAGTGAAACCGCGAGCTTCCGCCATGCCTTCGTGCGCTGGAGCGGGGTTGCACCCAGCCAGTTCCGGGCCTGATTCAGAGGGGATAGGCAGGGGCCAATTACGGTCAACCATTTTGGCCACATACATCTCCTTTTGGCCGCTCCTGCCGTTCTCTCAAACCCCCGGCGCCGCAAGACTGTAGCCAACCGCTCATGCCCTGGGAGAACAAGACAATGCTGACGATCTATTCGGACGATCACCACCTGCATCATGGCCGTTGTGAGTTGATGGACGGGCAACTGTTGCCCTGCTTTGAAATGCCATCACGGGCCGACCATATTTTGCAACGTGTACAAACCCGTGAACTCGGCCCAGTGAGCGCCCCGCAAGACTTCGGCCGCGGGCCTATCGAGCGGATTCACAGTGCGGCCTACCTGGACTTTTTCCAGGGTGCCTGGGACCGCTGGGCCCAACATGGCCGCGACGGTGACTTGCTGCCTTATACCTGGCCTGCCCGTACTTTACGTGCCGTTCTGCCCACCAGCCTGCATGGCCAGCTTGGGTATTACAGCTTCGACGGCGGAGCGCCGATTACTGCGGGCACATGGCAAGCGGCTTACAGTGCAGCGCAAGTAGCCCTGACTGCCCAAGCCGAAATTCAAAACGGCGCCCACAGTGCTTTCGCACTTTGCCGGCCACCGGGGCATCACGCCGCCAGCGACTTGATGGGCGGTTACTGCTACCTGAATAACGCCGCCATAGCAGCCCAGGCCTTTCTCGATCAAGGCCACAGCAAGGTGGCTATCCTCGACGTTGATTACCATCACGGTAATGGTACGCAGTCGATTTTCTATGAACGTAACGACGTGCTGTTTACCTCGATTCACGGCCATCCTGAGGCCGAGTTTCCGTTCTTTCTGGGCTACGAAGACGAACTGGGGGAAGGGCCCGGGGAAGGCTTCAACTTCAACTACCCGCTGGCTGCGGGTTCGGCCTGGGATCGCTGGAGCGCGGCGCTGGAATTGGCCTGCGCTGAAATCGAGCGCTATGACGCTGGCGTAATCGTGGTTTCGCTGGGTGTGGATACATTCAAGAACGACCCGATTTCCCAATTCAAACTCGACAGCCCGGACTACCTGCGCATGGGTGAGCGTATTGCGCGGCTGGGCAAACCGACACTATTTGTGATGGAAGGTGGTTACGCCGTAGAGGAAATCGGCGTGAATGCGGTGAATGTGCTGGAGGGGTTTGAAAGCGCGCAATGATCAAGCCCTTCCTGTGGGAGCGGGCTTGCTCGCAATTCAGCCGGTGCGGTCTGTCTGAATTAATGCGGTGCCCCCCTCGCGAGCAAGCCCGCTCCCACAGGTTCAACGGCTGCCATTCCACACCTTACCCAGCCGCTCCAGCGCCGCCTTGATCTCCACTTCGGGTACCGCTGCAAACCCCAACACCAATCCCGCGCGGTTATCCACAGGCTCACTCGAATCCTGCAACCAATAACTGTTCAGCCCGTTGATCTCCACGTCCACTGCCCGGGCCTGCGCCAGCAGTTGCTGCTCACGAGCCAAACTCGCCACCGGCACCGCCACATGCAAGCCCGCCGCGATACCCGGCATGGCCCCAACCTCCGCCAACCCCTGTGGCCAGTTGGCCAGCAATACATCACGGCGACTCAAAGCCGCGCGACGCATCCTCCGTATATGCCGCTGAAAATGCCCCGCCGCCATAAACTCGGCCATCACCGCCTGAGTGCCGACCTCCGAATGGCGCATATCCAGCGAGCGCCGGCGGGCAAACGGCTCGATCAGCCCCTTTGGCAGCACCAGATACCCCAGGCGCAACGCCGGAAACGCCACCTTGCCGAAGGTACCGACATAAATCACCCGCCCGCTGCGGTCCAGTGCTGCCAGCGGGGCCAGCGGCGCACCGCTATAGCGGTACTCGCCATCGTAGTCGTCTTCGACAATCCAGCCCTCTGTACGCTCGGCCCAGGCCAGCAGTTCCAGGCGCCGGGCCAGGCTCATGGTGACCCCGCTGGGGTATTGATGGGAGGGCGTGACATAGGCCAGCCGGCAGTTGCTCAAATGCGCCAGCGCCGAACAGTCCATACCGTCCTGATCCACCGCCACGCCCTGCACATTCGCCCCGGCAATCGCAAAGGCATAGGCAGCTGCGCGATAGCCGGGGTTTTCCACAGCCACCCCTTCGCCCGGCTCCACCAGCAGCTGTGCACAAAGGCTAATTCCTTGCTGCGCACCACTGGTGATCAAAATTTGCTCAGCCGTACACGATAAACCTCGTGAAGTACGCAAATAAGCCGCAATCAATGCACGCAGACGCTCATCACCTGCAGGATCGCCGTAGCACAGATGTTGCAACTCCGGCTTACGCCAAAAAGCCGCCTGCAGCTTGCTCCATACCTCGAAAGGGAATAAGTCGAACGCCGGAACACCCACCCGAAATGCGCGGGGAACACCACTGGGTGGCAGGTCCAATGCATGGGTTGCAACCCTGCTCAGAGCCGTGCTGTGGATAAATTTACTGGATGTAATTACAGGTATTTCAGGCTGTTTTGTGGATAACCCTGGGGATAAGCCTGTTGAAAAGCCTGTGGGTAAGTTGGTGGACAACTTTTTTAGCGGCAGGGCTTTTTCTGGCAATTTGGCCACATAAGTACCGTCCCCAACTCTCCCCTCAATAAATCCTTCGGCATACAACTGGTCATAGGCCCGCATCACACTATTGCGGGAAATCCCCAAGGCACCGGCCATGTCACGGCTGGCTGGCAAGCGCGAGCCGCCATTCAAACGACCATCCAGCACACGTTGGCGCAATGCCAGATACAGCTGGCGGCTCAGACCCTTTTTGGGATCAAGCTCGATCCCGGCGGGGTTGAAGGCGATGGAAAGAACTGAATCCTTCATGGATTGGACCTGTGAAATTGACCATTAATGGCTCTTACAACCAACCAATAGCCTGCCTAGGATAAAGCCAATCGCCAAGGATAATTTCCATGTACGTACCCCGCGCCTTCGCCGTAGACGACATTAAAATCCTGCACCAGCAGATGCAGGCCTCCCCCCTGCCCGTGCTGGTCACACATGCCAGCCAGGGCCTGCTCGCCAGTCATGTGCCTATGCTGTTGAACCCCGACGAAGGCCCGTGCGGCACATTGTACGGGCACCTGGCTCGGGCCAATCCACACTGGCAGGACCTGGCCCAAGGCACGGAAGCACTGGTGATCTTTGCCGGCGAACAGGCCTATATCAGCCCGACCTTTTACCCAGGCAAGGCCGACCACGGAAAAGCCGTACCCACCTGGAATTACCTGGCCGTACACGCTTATGGCATGGCCGAGGTGTTCGATGATGCCGAACGTTTGCTGGCACTGGTCAGCCGCCTGAGCGACAGGCATGAAGCCAATCGCCCCGCGCCCTGGGCTGTCAGCGACGCCCCCGCCGACTATGTCGACAGCATGCTCAAGGCCATTGTGGGCTTTCGCCTGCCTATCACCCGCCTGCAAGGCAAACGCAAACTCAGCCAGAACCGCGACGCCCGCGACCAGGCTGGTGTGCGCCAGGGCCTGCTGGCCAACCCCAACCCGCAAGACCACGCACTCGCTCATTTAATGGTTAAGGAATAACTGAAAATGGCTCAAATCCAAATCAAACCTGCCACCGCCACCGATCGCGAACAGTGGCTACCACTTTGGCAGGCTTACTTGCGCTTCTACAAAACCGAGCTGTCCGACGAAATCAGCCAATCAACCTGGGCGCGTTTTCTCGACCCGGCAGAACCGACCACCCTGGCCCTGGCCTGGCAAGACGACAAAGCGGTGGGCATGGTGCAGTGCGTTTATCACCGCACCAACTGGAGCATCAAAGACGCCTGCTATCTTCAAGACCTGTTTGTCAGTCCCGATGTGCGCGGCAAGGGGGTGGGTCGTCAGTTAATCGAGCATGTATACGCAGCCGCCCGCGCCAAGGACTGCTGCAAAGTGCATTGGCTCACCCAGGAAACCAACGCCACGGCTATTCAGTTGTATGAGCGCATTGGCGAGCGCCCCGGCTTTATTCAGTTTCGCAAAACCTTGTCATAAATAAGGAACGCGCAATGCCCGACTCTCTAGAACGTTGGCTGGCGGCTAAAACCCCGGATACCCGCACCCTCGAAGGGCGATTCATTCGTCTGGAAAAGCTCGACCCCGAACGTCATGGCGATGAACTATGGCTAGCCTTACAAGGGCCGCAGGCCGATCCCAAGCTGTGGGACTACCTGCCCTACGGTCCATTTAACGAGCGTCCGACCTTTGACGCTTGGCTGCAAAAGCATGCCGATAGCCGTGATCCACATTTCTATGCCGTTATCGACAAGCCCAGCGGTGAGGCACAAGGCTTGCTTAGCCTGATGTGCATCGTCCCGGAGCACGGGCGTATCGAGATCGGCCACGTCGCCTTTGGCGCACCCATGCAACGCTCACCGAAAAGCACGGAGGCGGTCTACCTGCTCGCCAAGGAAGCCTTCGCCCTGGGCAACCGGCGTCTGGAATGGAAGTGCAACAACGATAACGCAAGATCAAAGCGTACTGCAGTACGATTGGGGTACACATACGAAGGAGTTTTCCGCCAGCATATGGTGGTTAAAGGTAAAAACCGTGATACCACGTGGTACAGAATTATTAGTACGGAATGGCCCCCACTAGCGGCAGGTTTCGAAAAATGGCTGGCATTGGATAACCAACCAGAAAGCGGCCAAATAAAGACCCTGGAAGAATGCAGAGCCACAGTTGTATAAAATTTGATCAATACGCCCAGCAAGGACTGCTGGGCGTTTTTGTGCTTGGAATAAACACATTTGCGCTACGCGACCGCTTGATACCCCTGTTGCACAGGGAGAAGCGCAAACACTCGTAGCAGCGCGATGCACCTGAAACACCATGGCTCAGCGACCTATGTCTAACGCCTCGTACGGGCACACCACACCTCGCCCTACTTGCTAGGCGCTACAGGCGCTTTTCCAGCCTTGTCGTCGCCAGACTCCTTGAATCGAACCTGCGAAAAAGCCTCAATTCAAGAGCAAAAAAAAGGGGAGCACATGCCCCCCCGAGGTTTAAAGCGTTTACATCAAAGACAGTATCAGGCTTCGATTTCGATCAGAATTTCGCCCGGATTAACGCGATCGCCCTTGATTACATGGATGGTGACGATTTTGCCTGCGATGCCGGCCTGGACTTCAGTTTCCATTTTCATCGCTTCGGTGATCAGTACCGACTGACCCGCCTTGACCACATCGCCTACAGCGACCAGTACATCAACGATGTTGCCTGGCATTGCCGTGCTCACATGGCCTGGCTCGCTGGCCTGCTTGCGCTTGCTTGAGGTGCCACCAACAAATTCGTTGAGGGGTTCGAACACCACCTCTTCCGGCATGCCATCGATGGACAGGTAGAAGTGACGCTTGCCTTCAGCCTTGACGCCCACACCGGTGATGTCAACGCGATAGCTCTCACCGTGCACGTCGATCACGAACTCGGTCGGCACGCCCTCACCGCTCGCCTTGGTGACACCGCCAGCCTCAGGGATAGGCAGCAGCACTTCTGGGGTCAGAGTGCCTGCAGCGCGCTCCTCAAGGAACTTGCGACCGATATCCGGGAACATGGCGAAGGTCAGTACGTCTTCTTCCGACTGGGCCAGGGCACCAATTTCAGCACGCAGCTTGACCATTTCGGGCTTTAGCAGGTCCGCAGGGCGTACGTCGATCAGCTCTTCGTTGCCAATGGCCTGACGACGCAGTTGCTCGTTGACCACGCCCGGCGCCTTGCCGTAGCCGCCTTGCAGGTAGAGCTTCACTTCGTTGGTGATGGTTTTGTAACGCTCACCCGCCAATACGTTGAAGAATGCCTGAGTACCCACAATTTGCGACGTTGGTGTCACCAGCGGCGGGTAACCGAGGTCTTCACGCACACGCGGGATTTCGGCCAGCACTTCGCTCATGCGGTTCAGCGCACCCTGCTCTTTGAGCTGGTTGGCAAGGTTGGAAATCATCCCGCCCGGCACCTGGTTAACCTGAACACGGGTATCTACAGCGGTGAATTCGCTTTCAAACTGGTGATACTTCTTACGCACTGCGTAGAAGTACATGCCGATTTCCTGCAACAGCGACAGATCGAGACCGGTGTCGTATTCACTGCCTTTGAGCGCGGCAACCATCGACTCGGTGCCCGGGTGGCTGGTGCCCCACGCGAAGCTGGAGATCGCGGTATCAATGTGGTCTGCGCCATTCTCGATAGCCTTGAGCTGGCACATGGCAGCCAGACCGGCGGTGTCATGGGAGTGAATAAAGATCGGCAGAGTGATTTCGGCTTTCAGCGCCTTGACCAGTTCACCCGTGGCGTACGGCGTCAGCAGGCCAGCCATGTCTTTGATGGCGACCGAGTCGCAGCCCATGGCTTCCATCTGCTTGGCCTGCGCCACAAACGCCTCGGTGGTATGTACCGGACTGGTGGTATAGGCGATGGTGCCTTGGGCATGCTTGCCGGCAGCTTTGACCGCCTCGATGGCCACACGCAGGTTACGCACGTCGTTCATGGCGTCGAAGATGCGGAACACGTCGATGCCGTTGACTGCTGCTTTGGCGACGAAGGCTTTGACCACGTCGTCGCTGTAATGGCGATAGCCCAGCAGGTTCTGGCCGCGCAGCAACATTTGCAGACGCGTGTTGGGCAAGGCGGCACGCAGTTGGCGCAGACGCTCCCACGGATCTTCCTTGAGGAAACGCACGCAGGCATCAAAGGTCGCGCCGCCCCAGACTTCCAGGGACCAGTAGCCGACTTTGTCGAGCTTGTCGCAGATCGGCAGCATGTCTTCAGTGCGCATGCGGGTGGCCAGCAGCGACTGGTGGGCGTCACGCAGGATGGTGTCAGTTACGAAAATCTTCTTGCTCATTATTCTTTTCCTCACAGGCCTGCGTGGGCGGCGATGGCGGCAGCGATGGCCAGGGCCAACTCTTCGGGTTTGCGCTTGATCGAGTAGTTGGTCAGCTCAGGGTGGCTTTCTACGAAGCTGGTGTTGAACTGGCCACTACGGAATTCCGGGTTACGCAGGATTTCCTGGTAATACGCGGCGGTGGTTTTGACCCCTTGCAGACGCATGTCGTCGAGGGCGCGCAAACCACGGTCCATCGCTTCTTCCCAGGTCAGGGCCCACACCACCAGTTTCAGACACATGGAGTCGTAATACGGCGGGATGGTATAGCCGGTGTAGATCGCCGTGTCGGTACGTACACCGGGGCCGCCGGGCGCGTAGTAACGGGTGATCTTGCCGAAACTGGGCAGGAAGTTGTTTTTCGGGTCTTCGGCGTTGATCCGGAACTGCAGGGCAAAGCCGCGATGCTGCACGTCTTCCTGCTTGATCGAGAGCGGCAGGCCAGAGGCGATACGAATCTGTTCACGAACAATGTCGATGCCGGTAATTTCTTCGGTGATGGTGTGCTCCACCTGCACCCGAGTGTTCATCTCCATGAAGTACACCTCGCCCTCGGCGAGCAGGAACTCCACGGTACCGGCGTTCTCGTAACCCACGGCCTTGGCTGCGCGCACAGACAGGTCGCCGATATAGGCACGCTGTTCCGGGGTCAGCTGCGGGCTCGGGGCGATTTCGATCAGCTTTTGGTTGCGACGCTGGATCGAGCAGTCGCGCTCAAACAGATGCACCACGTTGCCAAAGCTGTCGCCGAGAATTTGCGCCTCGATATGCTTGGGGTTGACGATGCATTTTTCGAGGAACACTTCGGCCGAACCAAAGGCCTTGGTCGCTTCCGAGATCACCCGCGGGAAGGCTTGCTCGAGTTCTTCACGGCTGTTGCAGCGACGAATGCCGCGACCGCCACCACCCGAGGTGGCCTTGAGCATCACCGGGTAGCCAATGCGTTCGCCTTCAATCAAGGCTTCGTGGATGTCGGCAACGTTGCCTTCAGTGCCCGGCGTGACCGGCACACCGGCCTTGATCATGCTGCGACGCGCTTCAGTCTTGTCGCCCATACGGCGAATGACTTCAGCGGCCGGACCGATGAACTTGATCCCGCGCTCGGCGCAGATATCAGCCAACTCAGCGTTTTCTGACAAAAAACCGTAACCGGGATGCAGAGCATCACAACCGGTTTCAACCGCCAGGTTCACCAGCTTGCGCGGATTCAAATAACCGGCCAGCGGGTCTTCGCCGATATTGTGTGCTTCGTCGGCGCGCTTGACGTGCAAGGCATGCCGATCAGCTTCGGAATAGACCGCTACAGAGCGAATCCCCATCTCGGCGCAGGCACGCACGATGCGGACGGCGATTTCTCCGCGGTTGGCGATCAGGATCTTTTTTATCACTTGGATTTTCCCTAAAGCCTATGGAACAAACGACCTGCTAGACCAGGTCGGCACGTGTCCAAATGTGTCTGAACCGTTGTGTCGTCACACTAGACCCACGCAGTGATAAACAAAAATCAATAATTCTTGGGTCGTGCATAAGTAACAACTTATAGTCAGATCACTTGTCGCTTCGGATAATTTTATAAAAATGCGTAAGTCATTGATGCGTATCACTTTTCGCCAATTACAGGTGTTTAACGAAGTCTGTGATTTGCGTTCTTACAGCCGCGCAGCAGAAGAAATGTCGCTGACGCAACCCGCCGTAAGTCTACAAATTCGTCAGCTTGAAGAGCTGGTTGGCCAACCATTGTTCGAGTACGTCGGCAAAAAGCTGTACATGACCGAAGCCGCTGAAGCGCTTCAGTTGGCCAGTCGGGATATTTTCGGCCGGCTGGAAAACCTCGACATGCAACTTTCCGACATGCTCGGGTCATTGCAAGGCCAGTTGAAACTGGCCGTAGAGTCGAGCGCGAAATATTTTGTGCCGCATCTGTTTGCGGCCTTCAAGCGCCAGCATCCGGAAGTCAATTTGCAACTGACGGTGGTCAACCGGGCGCAGGCCGTTCGTCGGCTGTCAGATAACCGCGATGATCTGGTGATCATGTCGATGGTGCCGCAGGACATGGGCCTGGAATTCTTGCCGTTTCTGAACAACCCGATTGTGGCCGTGGCTCCCGCTGATCATCCGTTGTGCAACCGGGGTCCGCTGCATTTGCAGGATCTGGAGCCTTATACCTTGCTGATGCGCGAGCAGGGTTCGGGCACGCGCATGGCGTGTGAGGAGTATTTCAAGGAAAAGCGCGTGCACTTCAATCAGACGCTGGAAGTGTCGTCCAACGAGTCGCAGCGCGAGTGCGCGGTAGCCGGGTTGGGCGTGGCGTTATTGACCCGCCACGCCGTCAGCCTGGAGCTGGCGACCGGCCTGCTGTGCGAACTGCCGGTCGAGGAGTTGCCGCTGTATCGCAGCTGGTGCGTGGTGCAGGCCAAGGCCAAGCGCCTGTCACCGGTAGCGCATGCATTTCTGGGGTTTATTCGCAGTGAGCGCCTGCAAATCAGCGCGTTGGTTGAGCGCTTCGACGGTCACTTGCCGACGCAGACTGCCAGTAGTTGATCGACCCCAGGTCAGGGTAGTCAGAGGTTTCCAGACGCAGTTGGCGCTGGCTCGTATGGTCTTCAATCGCGCGACGGAAGGCCATGCGGCGCTGGTCTTCTTGCTGACGGCGGGTTTTGACGGCGCTATTGCGTTCTTCGTAAGGCTGAGCCATTTCGAGTCTCCCAAGGCGTGTACGGGAGCTTTACGATGCACGTTGTTTATGACGACTTGGCGAAGGTGGGATGACAGGGGGATGAACGCTGAATGTGAGCTCTGCGTGGGAGCGGGCTTGCTCGCGATTCAGGCGCTGCGGTGTGTCTGTCACACGGCGGCATTCCCTATCGCGAGCAAGCCCGCTCCCACAGAAGATGTTGTGCGCTTTTAATCTTCGTGGCTTTTCAGTGATTTAGGCGACAGACGCAAGCTGCGCAGGCTGCGCTTGACGCTCTTGAGGTGGTTGACCAGGCTCGGGCCTCGGGCCATGGCAACACCCATTGCCAACACGTCAATCACTACCAGGTGGGCAATACGCGAGGTCAGCGGGGTATAGATTTCGGTGTCTTCATGCACATCGATCGCCAGATTGACGGTTGCCAGCTCCGCCAGCGGCGTCTGGCTCGGGCACAAGGTAATCAGGGTCGCGCCGCTTTCACGCACCAGGTTGGCGGTGATCAGCAAGTCTTTGGAACGGCCCGACTGGGAAATGCAGATCGCCACGTCGGTAGGCTTCAAGGTCACGGCCGACATCGCTTGCATATGCGGGTCGGAATAGGCCGCCGCGGTCAGCAACAGACGGAAAAACTTGTGCTGGGCATCCGCCGCAACCGCGCCCGAGGCACCAAACCCATAAAACTCGACACGCTGCGCTTGCGACATGGCTGTCACGGCACGCTGCAGCGCTATCGGATCGAGCTTCTCGCGCACGTCCATCAAGGTATGCAGCGTGGTGTCGAAAATTTTCAGGCTGTAGTCCGCTACCGAATCGTCTTCATGGATCGCGAACTGACCAAAACTGGCGCCGGCCGCCAGGCTTTGCGCCAGCTTGAGCTTCAGGTCCTGAAACCCGGAACAGCCTATCGCCCGGCAAAAACGCACGATGGTCGGCTCGCTGATTCCGACACTGTGGGCAAGGTCGGCCATGGAACTGTGCATTACAGCCGCAGGATCAAGCAGCACGTGATCGGCGACCTTGAGTTCCGATTTACGTAACAGGTGGCGTGACTGGGCAATATGTTGCAGCAGGTTCAAAGGGCAGGACTCGGTCTGTAAGCGGCGGGCGCCGGGGATGTAGCAATCTTGTAGTTATACTACAAGAATTCGTTTTCTGCCCAGCCAATACGCCATCAACTATCCAGTTATCTCCCTTGATTCAAGCCGCTTGAGGGCCATGTAGCCCTTTTTGGCACTACAAGACCACTACACCGTTACGCAGTAAATCGCTGAATTGCACTGCGTTTATCGGACGACTGATCAAATAGCCCTGCACTTCGTCGCACTGGCGAGTCTTGAGAAATGCCAGCTGCGCCTCGTTTTCAACGCCTTCTGCCACCACTTTAAGGCCCAGACTGTGGGCCATGGCAATAATTGCGAGGGTGATGGCCTCGTCTTCGCTGCAACGGCCCACGCCGTGAATAAACGTTTTATCGATTTTTACGTAATCCACCGCAAATCGCTTGAGGTAACTGAGCGATGAATAGCCGGTGCCAAAATCATCGATTGCCAGCTTCACCCCCAGTTCATGCAATTGCTGGAAGGTAGCGATGACGTATTCAACATTGTCGAGCAACTGGCTTTCTGTCAGTTCCAGTTCCAGGCAGTGCGGCGCCAGCCCGGTTTCTTCAAGTACCTGGCGCACCAGGCTGACCAGCTTGCCCTGGCGCAACTGATGCCCCGACAAGTTCACCGATACCCGTATTGGCGCCAGCCCTGCTCGTTGCCATTCACACGCTTGTCGGCAGGCTTCGCGCAGTACAAATTCACCGATGGCGCTGATCAGGCCGGTCTCTTCGGCAAGGACAATAAAGTTGCCTGGCGGCACATTACCCAGTTGCGGGTGATCCCAGCGCACCAACGCTTCGGCGGCGTGCAGACGCCCTGTGGCCAGGCACAGCTTGGGTTGATAGAACACGTTGAGCTGGCGTTCGCTAATGGCTTTGCGCAGTTGGTTTTCCAGCTGCAGCCGTTCAAGGGAGCTGCCATGCAGGCTGTCACTGTAGAACTGAAACCTGCCGCCGCCCAGGTGCTTGGCCTGCTGCATGGCCTTGTTGGCATGATGGACCAGGCTGGCAATATCGCGCGCGCTGTCGGGCAACATGCTGATGCCCATTGACACACTGATGACCAACTCATGGCCATCCACCACCAGCGGCCGACCGAGCTTGTCCAGCAGCCGGGTCGCGACCCGCGCCAGGCTGGTCAGGCTGTTATAGGCATCAAACAGCACTGCAAATTCATCACCCGACAGGCGCGCAATGGTGTCGGCCTCAGGCAAGGCCTTGGTGATGCGTTCGGCCATTTTTTGCAGCACATGGTCCGCCAGCTCATGCCCGAAATTGTCATTGAGCAATTTGAAACGATCGAGATTGATGTGCAGCAACGTCAGGTTGCACGAGCCCTGGCGTACACGCTGGCTAGCCTCCTCCAGGCGTTCCTTGAACAGAAGGCGGTTGGCCAGCCCGGTCATCTCATCAAAACGGGTCAGGTGGCGCACCCGCGCTTCGCTCAAACGGCGTTGCTCGACCTCATAGGCAAGCTGGGTATTGAGTTGCTCACTACGGACATTCGCTTGCTGCAAATCTTCACGCAAACCTTGATGCCGCAAGCGGCGCACCATGCGCCGTTGCCTGATCCGCTTGACCTGCCATCCCAGACCGCCCGCCAGCAGGAAAAAACCGATGCCTATGCCGAAAAAAACACCCGGCGAATTTAAACTCTGAACCATCGGCGAAATTCTTATCAGTAGATGAGCCAAAAAGTCGCCCGAGCATACACAAGCAATGCCCGTGACCAAACGCACAGGCGCTATTAAATGAATGAAATCAGCCAGGCACATTTATTGTCCGGCTTTTAGACCGCTCGGCCCAAGGCGGCCACGCAGCTAGCAATGAAACACCAACAGCCCCTAAAATGCCCCGATGCGCGATGATCTCTCTCTCTTGTTAAATTCTCTCAACGATGCCCAACGTGAGGCCGTCACGGCCAGTGTCGGGCGTCAGTTGGTCCTGGCCGGCGCTGGTTCCGGCAAAACCCGTGTGCTGGTGCACCGTATCGCCTGGCTGATCCAGGTCGAAAACGCGTCCCCGCACTCTGTGCTGTCGGTGACGTTCACCAACAAGGCCGCTGCCGAGATGCGCCACCGCATCGAGCAGTTGATGGGTATCAACCCGGCAGGCATGTGGGTCGGCACCTTCCACGGCCTGGCTCACCGTCTGCTGCGGGCTCACTGGCAAGAAGCCGGCCTTAGCCAGACATTCCAGATCCTCGACAGCGACGACCAGCAACGCCTGGTCAAGCGTGTGATCCGTGAGCTGGGGCTGGATGAACAGCGCTGGCCCGTACGTCAGGCCCAGTGGTTTATCAACGGTCAAAAAGACGAAGGCCTTCGCCCCAAACATATCCAGGCCAGCGGCGACTTGTTCCTGGCCACCATGCGCAATATTTACGAGGCCTATGAGGTCGCGTGCCAACGCGCCGGTGTGATCGATTTTTCCGAGCTGCTGCTGCGTGCCCTTGATTTGTGGCGCGACAACCCGGGCTTGCTGGCGCATTACCAGAAACGCTTCCGGCACATCCTGGTAGACGAATTCCAGGATACCAACGCCGTGCAATATGCCTGGCTACGGTTGCTGGCCCAGGGCGGCGACAGCCTGATGGTGGTCGGTGATGACGACCAGTCGATCTACGGCTGGCGCGGCGCAAAAATCGAAAACATCTATCAGTACTCAACCGACTTCCCGGATGCCGAGACCATTCGTCTGGAGCAAAATTACCGCTCCACGGCGGGCATCCTCAAAGCGGCCAATGCCCTGATTGCCAACAACACCGGGCGCATGGGCAAAGAGCTGTGGACTGACGGCGGCGAAGGCGAAGCCATCAATCTGTACGCCGCGTTCAACGAACATGACGAAGCGCGCTACGTGGTCGAAACCATCGAAAGCGCTCTGAAAACCGGCATCGCCCATAGCGATATCGCCATCTTGTACCGTTCCAACGCCCAGTCGCGAGTGCTTGAAGAAGCCTTGCTGCGCGAGCGCATCCCTTACCGCATCTATGGTGGCCAGCGCTTCTTCGAACGCGCGGAAATCAAAAATGCCATGGCCTATATGCGCCTGCTCGAAGGTCGCGGCAATGATGCGGCGCTGGAGCGGGTGATTAACGTACCTGCCCGCGGCATTGGCGAAAAAACCGTCGAAGCCATTCGCGAACACGCACGTCACAGCGACGTGTCGATGTGGGAAGCAATGCGCCAGCTGATCGCCAATAAAGCCCTGCCGGGCCGTGCTTCGGGTGCCATTGCCGGCTTTATGGAACTGATCGAAAACCTCGCGGCAAAAGTCATGGACATGCCTCTGCATCTGATGACGCAAACCGTGATCGAGCAAAGCGGGCTGATTGCCTACCATCAGGCGGAAAAAGGCGAAAAAGGCCAGGCCCGGGTAGAAAACCTTGAGGAGCTGGTCAGCGCAGCACGCAACTTTGAGAACAATGACGAAGACGAAGAGCTGTCGCCATTGGCCGCCTTCCTCGGGCATGCCTCACTGGAGGCTGGCGATACCCAGGCCGAAGAGCATGAAGACGGTATTCAGCTGATGACGCTGCACAGCGCCAAAGGCCTGGAGTTCCCGTACGTGTTCCTGGTAGGCATGGAAGAAGGCCTGTTCCCGCACAAAATGAGCCTGGAAGAGCCCGGTCGCCTCGAAGAGGAACGACGCCTGGCCTACGTAGGCATTACCCGCGCCATGCAAAACCTGGTGATGACCTACGCAGAAACCCGACGCCTGTACGGCAGCGAAACCTACAATAAGGTTTCACGCTTCGTACGCGAAGTACCAAAGGGCCTGATCCAGGAAGTCAGACTGTCCAACAGTGTCAGTCGTCCTTTCGGCGGCGGTCAAAAGCAGAGCGCCAGCACCCTGTTTGGTGGTTCGGAGATTCCCGAAACCGAATTCAAGCTCGGCCAGATGGTCAAGCATGCGGTCTTCGGCGAAGGCGTCATCCTCAATTTCGAGGGTGCAGGTGCCCAGGCACGGGTACAGGTCAACTTCAGCGAAGGCAGCAAATGGCTGATGATGGGCTACGCCAAACTTGAGGCGGTCTGACAGCAACCCGACAGCTTGGCGGGAATAAGGTAAGGCAAACCGCTGTGGGAGCGAGCCTGCTCGCTAAGAGAACACATCAATCAATATTATTGTTGGCTGATACACCGCTTTCGCGAGCAGGCTCGCTCCCACATGTTCTCCTACGCAAAATAAATCCTAGCCCTACAAACAAATAAGCAAAAGCCCGAAACACTTCACCGCTAGCCAGTCACAACTCATCTGTGCAACATGGCGCGCGTGATATCCACAAATGGGAACCCCTTATGAAACGTTTTCTTAGCATCGCCATGGCGTTGTGCATCGGCTTGACGATGAGCATCGACGCGAACGCCAAGCGCTTCGGTGGCGGCAAAAGCGCGGGTGCAGCGCCTAGCCACCAAACGCGTCAAGCTGCTCCAGCTGCAGCCCCGGCGGCTGCCGGTGCCGCAGGCGC
>NZ_WIVQ01000229.1:0-1045 GCF_009600545.1 Pseudomonas sp. FSL R10-1339
CCGAAAGGACACTCCAGAAGGAGCGTCCAGAGTGGGCGGCGCGACTACCGCAAGCCCGTGATGAGGTTCAGCGCGAGAAAGAGGCCAAGAAGCAGGAGCTTTTGGCCCAAAAGCGGGAGCGTCAGGCCCTGCAGAAAGGCAAGCCGGGCCTTGGCAAAGGCAAAGGCCAAGGGCTTTAAACTGGGCTTTACAGCGAGAGTGCCATCTGGTCGTCTTTCTTGATTGTGAAAGTGAAGCCGATGACCTTGCGGCCCTGCCTGCGAGGCTCGGCCGTTACAGACAGGTCAGTGCCTGCGTTCAGTTCTTTCAGGGCTGGGTCTAGAACCCGTACTCGCATGTTTTTCACGTCCTGATATTTGTCGCCCAGGTCGAACATCTGGCGTAGCTGATCGAGGCTGCATTCCCGCTGACCCAGCTTATGGAACTGGCTCATCAGTTCGTAAAGCCGAATGGCGTAGAAGCTGGACAAGCTGCCGATCTGCTTAAGCTGGTAGGTGGTGAACTCCTTGTTCAGCATGGTCAGATGGGGCAATACGGTCGGAGAGAAACCCAGCTCGACGCAGCCCTGCCCCTCCTTGTATTTCACATGGAAAACCCAGCGCATCCGCTCAACTATTTTTCCCTTCGCATAGCGGCGTATATCGCGTTCAAACAACCGGTTTGCGGCATCGTTCAGAGCTTCGTAAGCGTTGTTTACATCGAGGCCAAAGACCTCGGCAAACGAGTCGGCCCGGATGGTGAAATATCCATCTTTGGGAAGCGGCTTACGTGGATCGATCATCGATGCCGCAGCCAAGATTAGGCGCTTCTCATTGAGCGTCAGCGTGTGTGATGACTCAATCAGTCTGTTCGACTGAGTGACCTGATTATCAACTAGCTCCATCGTCCCTTTCCTCTACCCGGAATCTGTACCTGATACTCTCTCATTAGGTACAGGTACAAGCAAGCGTGCCTGTACCCATCATGTGGATAATACCCGGAATCTGTACCCCATTAACCCGGAATCTGTACCTCTTTAACCCGGAATCTGTACCTCTTTAACCCG
>NZ_WIVQ01000230.1:0-1034 GCF_009600545.1 Pseudomonas sp. FSL R10-1339
GGGTGATACGGCGCATCCTCAGCGGGCAGGCGCGCCCTGACCGCGACCCCCATGCCGACCTGGTGCTGCGCCCGCAACTGGCCTGGAAGACCGGTACCAGTTATGGCTTTCGCGATGCACTGGCGATCGGTGTTGGGCCGCGTTACCTGATCGGTGTGTGGATCGGTCGCCCGGATGGAACCCCCGTGCCGGGGCAGTTCGGCCTGGCGTCGGCGGCTCCCTTGATGCTGCAAGTCCACGACGTATTGAGCAACCGCGACAACCAGCGTGGCATTGTCGCGCCAGTACAGGCGGTGCCGGACAGTGTTGGGGTGGCAGCGATTTGCTGGCCATTGGGGCAGCCCATGAACAAGAGCGATGCCAATTGTCGTCGCCAGCGGTTTGCCTGGACCCTGGATCACACCACGCCGCCGACCTTGCTGGCGGCGGATCAACCTCTGGGTGTGGGCCTGCGCGAAATCATCCGGGTCAATCCGCAAGGCTTGCGTGTTGGCCCGCAATGCGCCGACGGGCAACAACACGAGGTGGCATTGTGGCCAGCCCCCCTTGAGCCCTGGCTACCCCGGGTAGAGCGACGTGAAGCGCGGCTGCCTGCGGCTTCCACACAATGCCCGCCACCGGCCTTGAGTGCGCTGACCCCGCTGTCGATTGTCGGTGTACGTGACGGCGACCGACTGCGCCGTCCTGCTGCCAGCCAGGCGATGTTGCGCCTGGCGCTATCGGCCTTGGGCGGTGAAGGTCGGCGCTGGTGGTTTATCAATGGCGCGCCGCTGGGCGACAGTGCACAACCAGAGGTATTCAACACCAGCCTGGAACTACCGGGGCGTTATGAGCTGAGCGTGCTCGATGAAAGCGGGCAGACTGCCCGTGTCGAGTTCAGTGTGGTGGAGTAACAGCCCCTCTTTGTGCCTGTTTTACGCACTGAATATCAACTTGAAACCCGTCAATTATGCTTATACCTAAGGAGCCGCTGAACAATTAACCCGTTCGTAGCGCCCCCCTCTTTCAAGCCGTATTTTTCAACCTACCGGCCT
>NZ_WIVQ01000231.1:0-1024 GCF_009600545.1 Pseudomonas sp. FSL R10-1339
CCCAGGAACAGCGCGTTGAGGAGGATGATCAGAGCGCTGAGGTTCGTCGTCTACGGGCCGAGCTGAAACGGGTGACGGAGGAGCGAGACATCTTAAAAAAGGCCGCCGCGTACTTTGCCAAGGAGTGCGGCTGAAGTACGCCTTTATTAAGCAGCAAGCGGGTCATTACGCGATTCGACGGCTTTGCCTGACGCTCAAGGTTCATCCCAGCGGCTACTACGCGTGGCTATCAGAACCAAAATCTGCGCGAGCCAAGGACGATCAGCGACTGCTTGGACTGATCAAACACTCCTGGTTGGAAAGCGGTGGTGTTTATGGCTATCGCAAGATCCATGATGACCTGCGAGAGGTTGGTGAGAGCTGTGGCCGTCACCGGGTAGCTAGGTTGATGCGCCTTGAAGGTTTACGTTCTCAGACTGGGTATCGACGGAGGCCGGGAAAATATGGCGGTAAACCAGCCGTTGCCTCACCGAACTTACTGAAGCGCCAATTCGATGTCAGAGAACCCAACAAAGTCTGGGTCACAGACATTACCTACATCCGAACATATGAAGGCTGGCTGTATTTGGCCGTGGTGCTCGATCTGTTTTCACGCCAGATCATTGGTTGGTCAATGAAGTCGCAGATGACCAGCGACGTAGCCATTGATGCACTGCTGATGGCGGTTTGGAGACGTAAGCCGAAGCAAGAGGTGATGATCCACTCGGATCAAGGCAGTCAGTACAGCAGCTCAGACTGGCGAAGCTTCTTGAAAGCTAACAACCTGGTAGCCAGCATGAGTCGTCGAGGTAACTGCCACGACAACGCTGTAGCGGAGAGCTTTTTCCAGCTGCTAAAGCGGGAGCGGATCAAGCGTAAAATCTACACTACACGCCAGGATGCTCGGGATGATGTGTTCGATTACATCGAGATGTTTTACAACCCAAAACGACGCCACAGTTTCAACAATCAGCTGTCACCGGTAGAGTTTGAAAAGCGTTACGCAGCGAGCCTGGAGAGTGTCTAGGAAACCCGGGGCGATTCA
>NZ_WIVQ01000232.1:0-1007 GCF_009600545.1 Pseudomonas sp. FSL R10-1339
TCCGCGCCAGCATGATTTGATTCCTCCCCACCTCAGACGCCGCCTGTTTGGATAGGTGAGGTTTATGGATCAGTTACAATTATTCCTGAACACCCCTCCATTACAACCAACCGCTTCAGCCGAAATCAAACAAAAAACACCAACACAAGAATTTTTAAATTTGAATTTTGATAGTTTAAAAGCGCAAATCAAGAATATTCCTTCCTTCCATTTTCGGGAGGCTCCGCTCATCCAAGACTATTCAGCCATGCGGCAAAATGGATTCAGCTCAGTGCACAATGGGTTTATGCAAAACAATAGCGGTTTAGACGCATTCATGCATGCTAGTCGCCAGCAAGGTAAATGTGCAGGAGTATTTGACGGCGATAAATTTCACGTTAGTGTAAAAGATGTAGATGTTCCACGGACTATCAATGCATTGTCTTCGTTGTTATTTTCGGAAGATTGCCCATTTGACAAATGGAAAGTTACCGACATGGAAAGAGCGGAACCAAACGCGCGCGTGAGCAACGGAGCACAATTTACTCTATATGTAAAATCGGACACAGCAGACTCTCGATACACCGCAAGCACTCTGAAAAACATTCGTGATTTTCTAGAACTATTGGAATCGGTGATAAGCGAACATAACATACAACCAGGACAACACACAGATTCTGACGTACGCCCCTCGCACTGGCAGTTCACCAGCTATCGAAATGAATTACGCAGTGACCGCGAAGGAAGTTATGCACAAAGCATCGCACTTCGAAAAGAACCATTCTTCCGACTAGTTACAGAATAGTCCATATAATTCTGTAGGCCGATGACGCGCCAAAAATACTATCTACAAAAAATAGTGAGGCGCGCCCGATCATTTCTAACTTTATCACCAAGCAAATTTGCTAAAGGTTTTTGGGGGTGGAGCGCAGCTATTACTACGCCTAGATCTGTAGTGGTCAACTCATCCCGGACACGGTTTTGAGTTTTTCTTCCGTTTTCGCTGGGGCCAATCCATCGTTAAATTG
>NZ_WIVQ01000233.1:0-998 GCF_009600545.1 Pseudomonas sp. FSL R10-1339
CGATGCGGCTACGCGACACGGCGTCAAAGCGGCAGACCAAACGCGCAGAGTATCCGAATCGGATACTTTGCCCGTTTGGTTAGCCATTTTGAGGCCGTGTGGCGTAGCCGCATGGGATCGAAAGGGCCGACAAGCGCAGCGCGTCAGTAGCCTTTGAGGATTCGAAACTGGCTGTTTTCGCCCCAAGCATCAGCCTTAGTATCGATCTCGGCACAAAGTCGTTTCTGAGGACCGCACAGGGTCAGATTAACCTTGCCACCTTTGGCCTCTAGGGCGGCAGCATTGGCCCGCAGATCCCCGATTTCGTTGGGGCTGGGTACCAGAAGCATGGACAACCCCACGATGGAAGCCAGCAGCACGCAACTGGTCGCAGCCCAAATAGCGGCCCACTTCCAACTGATCGAGCTTGCTGCTTGGTGCAGGCTTTCTTCCGCCTTCTCAGCACGCGCTGTAACGCCCTGTAGCGCCTTCACAGCGGGATTTACAGAATCCCCCAGAGTGGACTGGGTTTGCTGCTGGACGTCCGCTAGCGCGGCCTGAACCGCCTTCTCAACCGCGATCCGCGTGGCCTTCTCGATGATAAGCGCCGAGGCGTGCCCCGCTTTGTTCATCTCTTCAACAGCTGCACCAGCTCGGGCTATGACCGCATTCAGTGCAACCTGTCGATCCTCTAGATTTTTCAGTGCCTCACTGACAGCTTGCTGCTGCTCTTGGGCTACTGCCATCAGGCCAAATAGCTCCTGCTCACTGATGCTCAAATTCTTCCCCTTACATGCCGAAGTCAGGGCCGCCACGGCCTTTGCTTGGGGCTTTATCGTGGCTTAACTGGTCTTTTTCGAATCGCTTTAAGGCCGCTTTGGCCTGCTCTTGCCGTTCGAGTGCTGCGCGCTCCAGGGCAACTCTGTGCAGCTCGTTGACCATGCGCTCGCGCTCCGCATCAATACGGGCGTTGATGTCTTGGTTTTGCTGGAAGCGAGCCTTGAAAGCGGCCATTCCAT
>NZ_WIVQ01000234.1:0-952 GCF_009600545.1 Pseudomonas sp. FSL R10-1339
GAACCCTGAAAGCCTGACGGGGCGCTCCCCCGGAAGGTTTGGGCGTCCCGTAGGGCGGCCACGACAGACCGTAGGGATGGCGTGCTGTTGCTCTGCTTTTGTCTTTGATTATCTATGTGGCGTTCTATTGGTCGTTCTATTGCTTCGGCTATTGCTCAGGCAATAGAAGACCCATAGGAAGTACAAAAAGGCAAAGGTACAAAAAGACAGAATCCCAGAGCATTCGCGCTACGCGCTCACCCAGCTCGACCCCCTGAGGGGGGCCCCACTCCCTGGAATCAGATCCAGAGCGAATGCTTGCACAGACAAGATTAATAGCAACATCACTTTATCAGGACGACACTGAAATCCGGCTCGCTGTTATCCCCTGATTACTCGCCTTTGTCGTCTGTGAGCCCGCAGCAGGCGTTTGGATGATCCTTGCTAGCAGAGGCGTCACAGCGCTCCTTGGAGCGCATAAACAAAGTTTCCAGCCGGCAGGCTGGGCATTATTACCGGAGGGGGAGCCACGAAGTGGGGGAACCCCGTAGGGGTGCCCCGGCAGAGCCGCGCTTTTTACTTTTCCCTTTTTAAACCTTTGAGGTCGTCTAGACGCCTTATGTTATGTGGCCTGTAGTGTTCATAAAGGGAGGGATTTGTTGTCATATACGCGCCACGAAGATCTCTTTGCTTCGAGAAAAGAGGTCAGTGATAGTGATAAATCCTGCGTCGCTGCCTGCCTTAAAGTGTCCGAATAGTCATGAAATCCGCAAGCTCGGCGCTTATTCATTCCTTGTTCGTTATGTGAGGGAAAAATGGCTGTGGGTAACTCGGACTAATGCTTTTAATGCTTTTAATGCTTTTAAAAGCTTTTAGTCGGGCTGTATGCCACGTATTACGTGGCATACAGCCTCCATAAAGGGACAGATTTGCGGTCATAAAGGGACAGATTTGCGGTCATAAAGGGACAGAT
>NZ_WIVQ01000235.1:0-925 GCF_009600545.1 Pseudomonas sp. FSL R10-1339
GCAACTGGCTGAGCGCCTGGGTGGCGAGGTGGTGTTGCTGCGTGCCGGTGAAGTGGCCAAAACCCTGATCCAGCATGCCGGCGAACGCCGTGCCAGCTTGCTGCTGGTGGGTCAGTCGCGGTTGACCTGGCGCCGTCGCCTGTTTGGCGGCGGACTGGCGGCGCGCTTGTTGCGTGACGCCCACGACCTGGAAATCAACGTGCTCGACAATGAGCAGTCCCCTGTACCTGTCACCAACCGCCCGGAACACTCACTGGTGTGGTTCGACTACGGCCTGGCGCTGCTTGCCACGCTACTGGCCAGTGCCCTGGCCTGGGGAGTATCCAGCGTACTGGCGCTGCCCAATATCTCCCTGGTGTTTCTGGCTGCCGTGCTGCTGGTGGCCGTGCGCAGCAGCCTGGGGCCAGCATTGGCCTGTGCGGCGCTGTCATTTCTGGCCTATGACTTCCTCTTTATTCCGCCCAATTTCTCGTTCAGCATCCAGCGCGAAGAAGATGTGCTGACGTTGTTGTTCTTTCTGTTGATGGCGGCGCTCACTGGCAAACTGGCGGCTCGCCAGCGCCGGCAGTTGCAGGCCTTGCGCGACACTCAGCACGAAACCACCGAGCTTCTCGACCTGTCACGCAAGCTTACCGCCGCGACCGACCGCAAGGCTGTGGTCAATGCTGCCGGGCAGCATTTGAGCGGCTGGAAAGAGCTGGACATATGCCTGCTCAATCGCGATGGCAATGGCGGCTGGGACGTTGAAAGCGGCGGGCCGTTACAGTTCTGCGAAGCGGAGCGCGCCGCTGCTGACTGGGCCTGGGCCCACGACCAGCCTGCGGGCAAGGGTACGGGCACTTTGCCGATGGGCCGTTGGTGGTGGTGGCCGATCAGCGCCGAGGAGGGGCCATTGGCCTTGCTCGGCGTGTGCACGAGGCAGGGC
>NZ_WIVQ01000236.1:0-912 GCF_009600545.1 Pseudomonas sp. FSL R10-1339
TCACTGCCCTGGCGCCTGGGGCTGGGTCAGTTGCTGCGCCATCCGCTGGCCGCGGCGGGCCAGGCCCTGGCCTTTGGCCTGATCCTGCTGTCGATGGCCCTGATCGCCCTGCTGCGCGGCGAATTGCTCGACACCTGGCAAAACCAGTTGCCCAAAGATGCACCCAACTACTTTGCGCTGAATATCCTGCCGGCCGACAAGGAGGCTTTCGGCGCCCACCTGATGACCCTTCAGGCCCGCGCTGCGCCGCTGTACCCGGTCATTCCGGGGCGTCTGATCAGCATCAATGGCGAACCGGTGCAAGACATCGTCAGCAAGGACTCCAGTGGCGACAAGGCCATCCAGCGCGACCTGAGCCTGACCTGGGCGGCTGACCTGCCTGCCGAAAACCAGCTGACAGCAGGTAGCTGGTGGGGCCCGAAGCCCGAAGGCGATGTGCCGGGCGTTTCAGTGGAAGCCAAAGTCGCCGAAAGCCTCAAGCTGAAGCTGGGCGACCTGATGACCTTCACCATTGCCGGTGTCAATCGCGAAGCACGGGTCACCAGTTTGCGCAGCATCAACTGGGACAACTTCCAGCCCAACTTTTTCATGATTTTCCAGCCTGGCACCTTGCAGGACTTGCCGGCCACCTACCTCACCAGCTTTTACCTGGCACCGGGACACGACAAGGAAATCATCGAACTGTCGCGCACCTTCCCGGCCGTGACCATCTTGCCTATCGATGCATTGCTGGAGCAACTGCGCAGCATCCTGGCGCAAGTGACCATTGCTGTGGAATACGTGCTGCTGTTTGTGTTGGCGGCGGGCATGGCGGTGCTGTTTTCCGGCTTGCAATCCACCCTGGATGAACGCATTCGCCAGGGCGCCCTGCTGCGCGCGCTGGGGGCCGAGCGGCAACTGCTGGTGAAGGCC
>NZ_WIVQ01000237.1:0-869 GCF_009600545.1 Pseudomonas sp. FSL R10-1339
ACCTGCGGCTGGATCACCTCCTTAATCGACGACATCAGCTGATCCATAAGTTCCCACACGAATTGCTTGATTCATTGAAGAAGACGATAGCAGTAGACCAAAATTGGGTCTGTAGCTCAGTTGGTTAGAGCGCACCCCTGATAAGGGTGAGGTCGGCAGTTCGAATCTGCCCAGACCCACCAATTTTGTTTGGAAGCACCTGTAGAAATATGGGGCCATAGCTCAGCTGGGAGAGCGCCTGCCTTGCACGCAGGAGGTCAACGGTTCGATCCCGTTTGGCTCCACCATTACTGCTTACTTGTCGTAAAGCTTAGAAATGAGCATTCCATCGAAGGATGGTGAATGTTGATTTCTGATCTTTTGATTAGATCGTTCTTTAAAAATTTGGGTATGTAATAGAAAGTTAGACTGGATAGCACTTTCACTGGTGTTTATTCAGGCTAAGGTAAAATTTGTGATTGAAAGCAAATTTTCGGCGAATGTCGTCTTCATAGTATAACCAGATTGCTTGGGGTTATATGGTCAAGTGAAGAAGCGCATACGGTGGATGCCTTGGCAGTCAGAGGCGATGAAAGACGTGGTAGCCTGCGAAAAGCTTCGGGGAGTCGGCAAACAGACTTTGATCCGGAGATGTCTGAATGGGGGAACCCACCTAACATAAGTTAGGTATCTTAAGCTGAATACATAGGCTTAAGAAGCGAACCAGGGGAACTGAAACATCTAAGTACCCTGAGGAAAAGAAATCAACCGAGATTCCCTTAGTAGTGGCGAGCGAACGGGGACCAGCCCTTAAGCTGTATTGATGTTAGCGGAACGCTCTGGAAAGTGCGGCCATAGTGGGTGATAGCCCTGTACGCGAAAACATCTTT
>NZ_WIVQ01000238.1:0-860 GCF_009600545.1 Pseudomonas sp. FSL R10-1339
GTAGCGGCCTCGATGCAGCATTGCTACCGCGAACGCGAGACGCACAATGCTGACCAGGAGCGCACACCCGACAATCAGCACCTGGTCGCGAAAAGCACTGATGAGGCGATGGGCAAACTGCGGGCTTTGCTGCCGGAGAAACGGCGCAAGGACGCGGTTCTGGCCGTCGAATACGTGATGACGGCCAGCCCTGAATGGTTCGCCAAAGCGACACCAGAACAGGAAAAGGAGTTCTTTCAGCGCTCCCTGCAATGGCTGGCCGACAAGTACGGCGCCGATCGGATTGTTACGGCCAGCATCCACAGGGACGAGGCCACACCGCATCTGTCTGCTTTCGTGGTGCCGCTGACGCAGGACAAGCGCCTGAGCGCCAAGGAATTCATCGGCAGTCGGGACAAGATGCGTGCCGACCAGACCAGCTACGCCAGCTGTGTCGCTGATTTGGGGCTGGAGCGCGGGATCGAGGGCAGTAAGGCCACCCATCAGACGATCCAGCAGCACTACGCCGCCGTAGAGCGTGGCGTGAAGCCTTTGGCGGTGATTACACCGAAGGCCGTAGAGCCGCGGGTACTGCGCAAAGGGCTGTTTTCAAGCGATGTCGAGACGCCAGAGGTGGTGGCCGAGCGACTGACCAAAGCAGTCAACGATGGATTCGCAGGGACTATCGCCGTAGCCGCTACAGCGCTTCAGGAGCGACGTAGAGCGAAAGAGATGCAGGATACGGCTCAGGACCTGAGAAACCGCCTAGAGTCGCTCCAGGGGCCTTTCAAGGGCCTTACCAAAGATCAGGTTAAGGAGGTGCTCAAGGTGGCCATGACTTTCCAGATGGAAAACAAAAAGGCTAAGGAGCAGAGCAAAGT
>NZ_WIVQ01000023.1:0-58368 GCF_009600545.1 Pseudomonas sp. FSL R10-1339
AGCGGCAAAGCCAAGGGCTGTGTGGTGTATCGCACCGATGGCGGCAAGTCCGGCAAGCCGGGCCTGGCCGGGCAGCCGGGGGAAGCGGGTACGGCAGGTGCTGTGACTATCCAGCGGTTGTAACCTGTGCACGGCACGCAATATCCGCTGAGGCGCTAAGCGCAGATTGCGCAACACATTCACTCCAAACAGGCCGGCCGGTCGGCCGCCTCGAGGGCGCTGTGCTTTTGATCTGCCTGCCCTCCCGGGAGGGCGAGTGGAGGTTCTGTGGAGTGGGTCGACCGGCATGGATGCCGGGAGAGTCGCGATGGGCCAGGATGGCCCGTGGCGGCGTGCCCACGGAACAGGACCGGAGCGAGTGAACCTGAGCGCAGCGAAGGCCGTACGATGGGGCGCAAGCGCTTTGGTTACTTTGCCGCTTTTGCAAAGTGACTCGCTGTAAGAGCGAAACCAATATTTCAGTTAGACGCAAATGCCGGATATGTAACCGGTGGATCAGTTGATTTGCGGCACAGCTACGTATAAATAAACGACGTGCCTGTCGCCAATCAGGCGCGTGCTGCTTCAGTGCGTTACCAGCGTGTCCAGCAACTTGTCGACATAACCCTTGGCCAGCTTTGCAGCGATGGGCCGAGACTATTCCCCGATTTTAAGCGGCGCAAGCGAACGGGATTTTCTAGGAAGTTTCACGGAAACGAAAGCGAAACGTCGTACGAAACGCCTGATATTAAAGGCCAAATGCCTTGCTGTCGTCGTCGCAAACACTGCAAACACGAACCCTCTGATACCCCGTAATTAAATGGTTGTACGACTGCTGCGCAGCCGGACGCCGCCTCGTTCCTTCGGCAGCTACACCCATCCGGCTTTTAAAAAGTCGGCCGAGCCGCCGCAATTGCCACCAACACCAGCCCCACAATCAGATTGCACCCCACCAGCCGGCGAATTTTCCCCATTACCGCTGCCCCGTCAGCCCAAGCCTGGGCTTCGACGGCCTTGCGCAACTCAGGCAACTGCAGCGATTGAATGCGGATAAACAACGCCACCATCACGATGTACAAGCCCATCATGATCTGCACATAGCGCGGCGCCGTTTCAAAACCGTTGAAGCGCATTTGCAGAAGACCTACACCGCTTATCGGCAAAATCACCACTGCGATCCACACCCATACAAAAAAACGTTGGAACACTTCTACCCACAGCTTTAACCGTACCGGGCCTTCAAGGGCCGTGACAGCCGCCGGGCGCAGGATCATCCAGGCGAAAAACATGCCGCCCACCCAGATCAGGGCGGCCAGTACATGCAGGCTGTAGGCGAGGGCAAAGGCGGTCATTGGGGTACTCCGTTCGGCGCGGGATGAATTAGCGGGGTATGATAGCGGTCATTCGAACCACTGAAAATTTATCCAGCGTTTCTTGCGCCCGAAGAACCATGATTAGTACCGAACTCAAAACTCAGATCCAGGGCGCTTACTCGCGTTTTCTCGAATTCAAGAGCCTCAAGCCGCGTTACGGTCAGCGTCTGATGATCGCTGAAGTGGCCAAGGTGCTGGGCGATATCGACACCGACGAAGAAAACCACCGCAGTGGCGACCCGGCTGTGGTCGCCGTAGAAGCGGGCACCGGTACCGGCAAAACCGTGGCTTACTGCCTGGCTGCCATTCCTGTGGCCAAGGCCGCGGGCAAGCGCCTGGTGGTTGCCACGGCAACGGTCGCCCTGCAGGAGCAGATCGTCTACAAGGACCTCCCGGACCTGATGCGCAACAGCGGGCTGAACTTCAGCTTTGCCCTGGCCAAGGGCCGTGGCCGCTATATGTGCCTGTCCAAGCTCGACATGCTGCTGCAAGAGGGCCACGCGCAAACCGCGACGGCGCAGCTGTTCGAGGAAGAAGGCTTCAAGATCGAAGTCGATGAGGCCAGCCAGAAGCTGTTCACCAGCATGATCGAAAAGCTGGCCGGCAATAAGTGGGACGGCGACCGCGACAGCTGGCCCCAGGCCCTTGAAGACCAGGACTGGGCGCGCCTGACCACCGATCACAGCCAGTGCACCAATCGTCATTGCCCCAACTTCGGCCAGTGCGCTTTCTACAAGGCCCGGGAAGGCATGAGCAAGGTGGACGTGATCGTCACCAACCACGACATGGTGCTCGCCGACCTCGCGTTGGGGGGTGGCGCGGTATTGCCTGATCCCCGTGACACGGTCTATGTGTTTGACGAAGGCCATCACCTGCCGGACAAGGCCATTGGCCATTTTGCCCACTACACCCGTTTGCGCTCCACCGCCGACTGGCTGGAGCAAACCGCCAAGAACCTTACCAAACTGTTGGCCCAACACCCGTTGCCCGGCGACCTGGGGCGTTTGCTGGAGCAAGTGCCGGAGCTGGCCAAAGAAATCAAGGCCCAGCAACAGTTCATGTTCACTGCCTGCGAGCAGATCGCCGACTTTAAAGTCGGCGAAGAGCCCGAGGGTCGCGAGCGTCCGCGCCATCGCTTTATTGGCGGCCTGATTCCCGATCACATGCGTGAAATGGGCATCGAGTTGAAAAAAGGATTCTCGCGTCTGACCGACCTGTTCACTCGTCTGACCGAGATTCTCAAGGACGGTATGGATGGCGAGGTCAATATCGGCATCACCAGCAACCAGGCCGAGGAATGGTACCCGCTGTTTGGCAGCCTGCTGTCCCGGGCCCAGGGCAACTGGGAGCTGTGGACCGCCTTTACTGTCGAAGACCCTGAAGACAACCCGCCCATGGCGCGCTGGCTGACCCTGGCGGAAAGCGGTTCGCTGTTTGATATCGAGGTCAACGCCAGCCCCATCCTGGCCGCCGAGATGCTGCGTCGCAACCTGTGGAACGTGGCCTATGGGGTACTCGTGACCTCCGCCACCCTGACAGCACTGGGCACCTTCGACCGTTTCCGCATGCGTGCCGGTCTGCCCAAAACAGCCGTGACAGCGGTGGTGCCCAGCCCTTTCCATCATGCTGATGCCGGTGTGTTGCGAGTGCCTGACCTCAAGGCCGACCCCCGTGACGCTACGGCTCATACGGCGGCGATCATTCGTGACTTGCCCGCGCTGGTCGAAGGCTCGCGGGGCACGCTGGTGCTGTTTTCGTCGCGCAAGCAGATGCAGGACGTATTCGACGGCCTGGAGCGCGACTGGCGCAAGCAAGTGTTTATTCAGGGTAACCTGTCCAAACAGGAAACCCTCAACAAGCACAAGGCGCGGGTCGATGGCGGGGACTCCAGTGTGTTGTTTGGCCTGGCCAGTTTTGCCGAAGGCGTGGATTTGCCTGGTGCCTACTGCGAGCACGTGGTGATCGCCAAAATACCGTTTTCGGTACCCGATGATCCGGTCGAAGCGGCCCTGGCCGAGTGGATCGAGGCCCGGGGTGGCAACCCCTTCATGGAGATATCCGTGCCTGATGCCTCGCTCAAGCTGGTTCAGGCTTGCGGGCGTTTGCTGCGTACCGAACAGGATCGCGGCACCATCACCTTGCTGGACCGGCGCCTGGTCACCCAGCGCTATGGCAAGGCGATTCTGAATGCACTGCCGCCGTTCAGGCGCGAAATTTCTTAAGCGCGGGTCGGCGTTATCGTCGACTTTGCTGTCTATGCTTTGACTTTCACCACCTCACAGGCCGATTTTCGGCCGTTTGGGAGAACCAGATCCATATGATTCGCCGTTCGCTGTCTGCTGTTTTTGCGTTGCTGGTCACGACTCCGCTGTTGGCGGCGCCTGCTGGCCAACAAACCCTGTTCAATTTCGTTCGCCCTGCCGATGTGGTGCAAGTGGCGACTACGGATGCGATCTTGCCGCAATACAATGCGGAGCAAACAGCCGAAGGCGAAGTGCTGCGCCGCGTCACCTTCAACCCGGCCGTCGCGCCCAGCCTGCGTTTGACTCCGCAAACCGGGGTATGGGACTGGTCGCAGTCGGGGATGATGACCCTGCGCATCCAGAACGCCATGAACTGGGCACTTACGCTGGACGTGACCGTGCAAAGCAGCAACGGCAAAACCCTGACCAGCCGTGTCGACCTGCCTGCCGGCCCGGCGCAAACCCTGTTGTTGCCGCTAAAAGCCAATTCTCCCCACAGCCAGGGCATGCGCGCCGGCCCACCGATGCCGATGACGCTGGATGGCCAGCGCATTCTGCTGGCCAGCAGCCAGGGCGAAATCGATCTGAGCCAGGTGGTGTCGGTAAGTCTGTCGATTGCGCAACCGAGTGTCGCGCAGAGCATCCTGCTGGAGCGCTTCGGCGTGCAGGACGGCACAGGCGTAATCAAGGCCGTGTACGGCGCGATCGTCGACGGCTACGGCCAGTCGACCCGCGCCAAATGGCCGGAGCGTGTTGCCAATGACGAACAGCTCAAGGCCGCCGCCGCAAAAGAACAGCAGCAACTCAAAGGTTGGCTGGCCGGGCGTGCCGACCAGGACAAGTACGGTGGCTGGCTGAAGGGCGCGGGGTTTGAGGCGACCGGGTTTTTCCGCACAGAAAAGCGCAATGGCCGCTGGAACCTGATCACCCCTGAAGGTCACCCGTTTTACTCGCTGGGCCTCAATGCCGTAACGGCCAACGACAGCCAGACCTATGTTGCCGGCCGTGAGTGGATGTTTACCGATTTGCCCCATGATGGCACTCCTCTGGCCAGTTTTTACGGCAATGCGAACAACAACAGCGGCAACGCCTCGATCCAGGGGAGGGGCTTTGACGCCGGGCGCTGGTACAACTTTTATGCCGCCAACCTGCAGCGCATCTACGGTGAACCCTGCGTAACGGCTAAAACTGAACCGGATAGCGCACCGGTGAGCCCTTGTGCACCTCCAGCCTTTGATGCCAAGCGTTGGCAGGCCCGCACCCTGGATCGCCTGCAAGCCTGGGGCTTCAACACCATCGGCAACTGGAGCGACCCCGAACTGGGCCTCAACGATCGCGTGCCCTACACCCTGCCGCTGTCGATTGTGGGGGACTACACCAGCATCAGTACCGGCACCGACTGGTGGGGCGGCATGCCCGACCCGTTTGACCCGCGCTTTGCCATGGCCACCGAGCGCGCCGTGGCCATTGCCGCTCGCGATCATCGCGATGATCCTTGGTTGATCGGTTACTTTGCCGACAACGAACTGGCCTGGGCCGGTCCGGGTAATGACCCGAAATCCCGTTATGCATTGGCCCTGGGCACTTTGCGCATGACCACGGATGTACCCGCCAAGCGGGCCTTCCTCAAGCAGCTGCGTGACAAATACCGCAACCAGCAGGGTCTTTCCAAGGCCTGGGGTATTGAAATTCCGGCCTGGGAGCTGATGGAAGATCCGGGTTTTGAAGGGCCTTTGCCCAACACCGAGCACCCGCAAATCGAGGCGGATTATCAGTATTTCCAGAAAGTCTTTGCTGACACCTACTTCAAGACCATTTCCGACTCGCTCAAATGGCATGCTCCAAACCACTTGCTGCTCGGCGGACGGTTTGCCGTCAGTACGCCTGAGGCCGTGGCGTCCTGTGCAAAATACTGCGATGTACTGAGCTTCAACTTCTACACCCTGCAACCGCAAGACGGCTATGACTTCGGCAAACTGCGCGAACTGGACAAGCCAGTAATGATCACCGAGTTCAACTTCGGCTCCCGTGACCGTGGCCCGTTCTGGGGCGGCGTCACTGAAGTGGCCAACGAAGAAGCCCGTGGCCCGGCTTACAGCAAGTTCCTCAAACAGGCGGTGGCAGAACCGTCGATTGTTGGCGTGCACTGGTTCCAGTACCTGGACCAGCCGGTCACAGGCCGGTTGCTCGACGGCGAAAACGGCCACTTTGGCATGATCGGTATCACCGATTTGCCGTTTACCGGTTTTGTCGACAGCGTGCGCAAGGCCAACCTGCAGGCCCTTGGCCAGTTGGGCCAGGAGGCCGCCAAGGCCCAGGCCGAAGCCGAAAAAGCCGTCAAGGCGCCTGTGCATGCAACCGATGATGGCAGCGGCGGACGCTCTGGCGCGGGGCATGCAGGTGGGCACTCGGGCAAGGGGCACTGATTTTTCCTGCCCGATGGGCGGCGATGTATTTCGTCGCCCAGTAGGGGTTTCTTCCTTTTCAATTCCCACTTTAAAACTAAGGTCTTGCATTCCAACTGAATGGAGACTTCGAAATGGAAGCGAAAGGGAAGTGTGCAAGTGGGTTCGAAGCCGTTCAGGAAGCCTTTGAGGCGATCTTCGATGATCCTCAGGAGCGAGGAGCCGGTGTTTGTGTGCAGGTGGGCGGCGAAACCGTTGTCGACTTATGGGCGGGTGTGGCGGATCTGGAGGGCGACCAGCCCTGGAACCACGACACATTGGTCAACACCTATTGTTGTATCAAACCCTTCACCGCCATCGCGGCACTGATGCTGGTGGAAGAGGGCAAGCTCGAGCTGGATCAGACGGTTGCCCACTATTGGCCGGAGTTTTCCCAGGGCGGCAAGGAGCGCATCACCTTGCGCCAGGTGTTGTGCCATACCTCAGGTATCCCGGCGCTGCGTTTGCCCAGCCGCACGCCCATTATGTACGACTGGGATGCAATGGCCGAAGTCGTCGCGGCAGAACCCTTGTGGTGGGAACCGGGAACCAGTGTCGGTTATGGCGCCACCACCTATGGCTGGATCCTTGGCGAGCTGGTTCGACGGGCCGATGGTCGCGACCCCTGTACCTTTATCCACGAGCGAATCTGCGAGCCCAACGACCTTGAAGTCCATATGGGCGTTGATGCCGAGCACTTTCACCGCATTGCCTTTTTCGAGCGCGCTGAAGGGCGAACGGGTGATAACTACGCCCAGGACTTGCGTGCCGTGATGGTCAGTGAGCCTGAGCATGTCGCGACCCTTGCATTTACCAATCCCGCCATGGGATCACGGCAAACGGCTGACCCGCGCTGGTGGGCCTATCGCCATCCCGGCGTAAATGCCCACGGTACCGCCCATGGCCTGGCCGGGTTTTACAGTGCGCTGCTGGGCGGGCGCCTGGTGGGGCCTGAGCTGCTCGCAGAGTTCACTCGCGAGCACAGTAACGATATGGACCGCACGCTGCTGCGGCCCATGCGTTATGGCCTGGGTTGCATGATGGAGCAGCCGGCGGACCCGGGAGCCTCCCATCGGATGGGGCCAAAGGCATTCGGGCATGTGGGGCTGGGCGGGCAAATCTCCTTTGCCGACCCTGAGCGGGAGGTGAGCTTCGGCTTTGTCACCACCACCATGGGCAGCCATGTGCTGATGGACCCGCGGGTGCAGAAGCTTGCGCCTTTGGTCTACGCCGCGCTGTAGACACACCCTAAGTAGCAGCTGCCGAAGGAACGAGGCTGCGTTCGGCGGCAAAGCCGTCGCTAAATCAGACCCTGCGGTATGTCAGTTATACCCGCAAGTCAGGTTTTACGACGGCTGCGCAGCCGGACGCAGCCTCGCTCCGCGAGTCAGCTGCTACGAGATTTTTGCCATGGGTGTTTTGCCTTTTTTCACAAAAAACACACGCCCTTGCTGATACTTTGCCCGCCGACTCAACAGCGCACAAAAATTGTGTGCTCAGAGCGCTTTGCTCTGTTTCAAAATCTTACTGGTGCTGGAACAATGCACGCCTTGTAGAGCCATGCTTGATCCAGGAGGTCCGGGTGCAGATTCAGGGTTTTCACGACCTTAACTTCGAAGCAGTACGCGAGGCGTTTGCCGATCTTTTCAATGATCCGCAAGAGCGCGGCGCGGCGTTGTGCATCCAGATCGGTGGCGAAACCGTTCTCGACCTGTGGGCCGGTACCGCTGACAAGGACGGCGAGCAGCCGTGGCACACAGACACCATTGCCAATCTGTTTTCGTGCACTAAACCTTTTACCGCTGTCACGGCGTTGCAACTGGTCGAAGAGGGCAAGCTGGAGCTGGATGTGCCAGTGGCCCGCTATTGGCCCGAGTTCGCTGCTGCCGGCAAAGAGTCCATCACGTTGCGTCAGCTCCTGAGCCATCGCGCGGGTTTGCCGGCCTTGCGCGAATTGATGCCGGCCGAGGCGCTGTATGAATGGCAAACCATGGTCGATGCACTGGCCGCCGAAACCCCCTGGTGGACGCCGGGCGAAGGGCACGGCTATGCCGCGATCACCTATGGCTGGCTGGTGGGCGAGCTGATTCGCCGCGCCGATGGCCGCAGTGCGGGCCAGTCAATCATGGCGCGGACGGCCAGGCCGCTGGGGCTGGACTTCCATGTCGGGCTGGGTGACGAAGAGTTTTACCGGGTGGCTCATGTTGCCCGCAGCAAGGGCAATATGGGGGATGCGGCCGCGCAGCGCCTGTTGAAGGCCATGATGAATGAGCCTTCATCCATGAGTACGCGGGCATTCACCAATCCACCGTCTATTATGACAAGTACCAACAAACCCGAATGGCGCCGGATGGAGCAGCCAGCGGCCAATGGGCATGGTAATGCCCGTAGCCTGGCCGGTTTTTATAGCGGTTTGCTGGACGGCAGCCTGCTTGAAGCCGAAATGCTGGAGCAACTGACCCGCGAGCACAGCGTCGGCGAGGATAAAACCTTGCGCACGCAAACCCGTTTTGGGCTGGGGTGCATGCTGGATCAGCCAACCGTGCCCAACGCGACGTTTGGCCTTGGGCCAAAAGCTTTCGGTCATCCCGGGGCTGGGGGGTCGACCGGCTTTGCCGACCCGGATCGTGAGGTGGCCTTTGGATTTGTGACCAATACCCTTGGGCCCAATATATTGATGGATCCCAGGGCGCAAAAACTGGTTAGAGTACTGGCTGAGTGCCTGTAAGCAGGATTTGTAGGCCACAGGTCGGAACTCGGTAGCTTTTCTGTTTTCAATACGTTTTTTATAGTGGGCTTAGTGCCTCTTTAATTCTTAATTCATTGTGTGGATATTCAATGTCATCTAATAAGACCCTCGCTCTGGCTCTTTGCCTGGCTATTACCGGTTGCGCACAAACTCCACAGAATGACGCCGAAGGTGGCCACAAATGGTGGCAGTTGGGCTCGTCCGACCAGGCGTCGACTCCTGCGAATAAAACTGCCACTGTTGCGGCCAAGCCAACAGACAGCAAAACAACGCCACCGGTAACCAAAACTGCCACCGCCCCAGCGGTCGCAGCCAAAGACAGCGGTTCCAGCTGGTGGCCTTTTGGCTCTGACTCGGCGAAAAAAGACACCCCGGTTGAAAAGGACAAAAAAGTAGCCGTCACCGCCGCGCCTGCCTCTGCAGCAGCCTCTTCGAAAAACTGGTGGTGGCCGTTTGATAGCGATGCCAAAGACGCCAAAACTTCGCCGGTTGGCGTGATCCCGATGCCGGATCCGAAAATTACCCAGGCCTGGCTGGACGAATATGAGCCTCGTCTGCGTACTGCAATCAAGGACACCAACCTGCAACTGGAGCGTCGCGAGAATCTGCTGATTATCGTGGCTTCAGCTGACAGTTCGTTCAAGGCCACCCGCCCGGACTTGCTGATGCCGTCCATGCTTGGCCCGTTTACCCGAGTGGCCAAAGTGGTCGAAGGCGACCCAAAAACCGCCGTGCTGGTGCTGGGGCATGCCGACTCTTCGGGTGCAATGGCGGCCAATACCCGTCTGAGCCTGGACCGTGCCAAATCGGTGGCAGCGATCTTCCGTATGAGCGGTTTACAAGGTAACCGCCTGACCTTGCGTGGCATGGGTTCGGTGATGCCTCGCGCAGCCAACGACAGCAACGAAGGTCGTGCCCTGAACCGTCGGGTTGAAATCCTGATGACCCCGCAAGCCACCATGGTTGCCCTGGTCAGCAAATACAGCCAGCCAGCCCTCACCCCGGCCGAGCTGGTTGCGGTGCAGCCAGCTGTTGCTCCTTCTGTGGCCAAAAAGAATGCAGCACCGGCCAAGAAAGGCGTCATAGCCAAAAAGGCTGCACCGGCCAAAAAAGCGGCCAAGCCAGCGCCAGCAAAAAAGCCGGTTGTCGCTAAAGCCAAAGCTGTTGCGGACAAGAAAGTTGCCGCCAACGATCAGGCCAAGAACTGACTGATTCAAGGAAGGATGGGGGCATGACTCAAGCACTGGCGGATATGCGACGAGACTACACCCGTGACGGGCTGGCCGAGGCTCAGGCCCCGGCCGAGCCTTTCGCGCTGTTTCATCAGTGGTTCGGCGATGCGGTGAAAACCGAGCAGCCACCGGTCGAGGCCAATGCCATGACCCTGGCCACAGTGGACGCCCGCGGGCGGCCGCATTGTCGGGTGTTGTTGCTCAAGGGGCTGGATGAACAGGGTTTTACCTTTTTCACCAACTACACCAGTGCCAAGGGCCAGCAGTTGGCCGAGCGCCCGTTCGCGGCCATGACCTTTTTCTGGCCAACCCTCGAGCGTCAGGTACGCATCGAGGGTCAGGTGGTCAAGGTCACTGCGCAAGAGTCCGATGCCTACTATCAGGTTCGCCCCCTGGGCAGCCGGATCGGGGCCTGGGCCTCGCCGCAAAGCCAGGTGATTGCTGATCGCGATGAACTGGTCGAGCTGCTCAAAGCCACCGAGGCGCGCTTCAGTGACAGCCAGCCCCATTGCCCCGAGCACTGGGGCGGTTATCGCTTGCTGCCCGAGCGCATCGAGTTCTGGCAGGGGCGCCCGAGTCGCCTGCACGATCGCCTCAACTATCGGCGTGAGGGGGCAGACTGGGTGCGTGAGCGCCTGGCACCCTGAAGGCACTCTCTACAGCAAGGCGCGCAATGCAAACCGGCTATTTCGCGCTACTCTTTGCGAAGTCTTGTGTGGGCAAACAGCGCTATTGTTACTGTACAGACGCTGAATAAAGCCCTTTTATCCGCCCTGTGCCGTGACAGGTTACCGGCTGCGGAGTTTAATGAATCCCTGTTATTTTGGAGTTGATCCCATGCGTAAGTCCGTTCTGTTGGTTGCAGCATTCTCTACCATGACTGTTTTGTTGGGCGGCTGCACATCGAGCTTGACCGGCGACACCTACTCGCGCGACGAAGCCCGACGTGTACAGACCGTTCGTATGGGCACCATCGTTGCCCTGCGTCCTGTGCAAATTGAAGGCACCAAGACCCCGATCGGCGCTGCGACTGGCGCTATCGTGGGTGGTGTAGGCGGCAGCGCCATCGGTGGCGGTCGTGGCAGCATCGTCACCGCAGTGATCGGCGCCGTGGCCGGTGGTTTGCTGGGCTCGGCAGCCGAGTCGGGCCTGACCAAGACCCAGGGTGTGGAAATCACCGTGCGTGAAGACGACGGCAGCACCCGTGCTTACGTTCAGCAGGTTGAGCCTAACCAGGTATTCCGTACCGGTGAGCGCGTGCGCATCATGACCGTTGACGGTACCAGCCGCGTTACCCAGTAAAACAGGCGACAGCGTAAAAACAAAACCCCGGCCAGTGCGAACTGGCCGGGGTTTTTTATGGCTGTAAAGCAGCTCAGGACGAGTGCTTGAATGCCTGCTCGGCCCCAGACAGCGTTATGGCGATATGGTCCAGCAAGCGTTCTGCCGTGTACTTGGGCATACAGCTGAAGGCCATCACCACCGCCAGCCCCAGTGTCAGGGCAGGTCGAGGGACGTGACTGACGTTGTACTGCCTGAGGCTGAACACAAATACGCAGGCGGCGACAGAGCCTATCAGCGCTCCGGCGATGGCTTCCGGCAAAGGGTGGATGGTGAGGGCGACGTAATTGATGGCGAACCACCAGGTCGCCAGCAACCCGACCCCGAGTGCAGGCCAGCGCAAGCGCTGATCAAGCTGTTGGCACAGCAGGTTGAGCAACACGGTGAAGACCAGGCAAGCATTCATGGCGTGGCCGCTGAATACGGCAATGCCCAGGTCATGCAGGCCAACGCCCCAGCCCTTGAACAGGATCTTGCTGACGCCCACCACCAGGTAGGCAGTTACCAGCACGCCCAACCACAGCAAAGCGATTTTTCTGGATGCGCCCAGCCATAACCAGGCAGCAATCACCAGCGCTGCCGGGAACATCACGGTGATGCCGGCGTATTGCACAATCTGCATTTTATCGACCACGTTTCTCTCTTTTGGTTGTTCACTCAGGCGGGCTGTGTCTCTGTGAGAGCCCGCCTCAGTGAGCAACATCAGGGTTACGCCACCGGCTGTTTACGGCTAAAGAACAGCGTAACACCATAGCCGATCAGTGCTGCGAGGATCGAGCCGGTAAGGATGCCCATACGGTCCATGCCTACATAATCGCTACCTGCAACGAACGCCAGCGAGCCCACAAACAGACTCATGGTAAAGCCGATGCCGCACAGGATGGCCACGCCAAACACCTGGCCCCAGTTGGCGCCTGCCGGCAGCGCGGCCATGCCGGTCTTGATGGCGATCCAGGTCAGGCCGAACACGCCAAGGGTTTTGCCAATCAGCAAGCCTGCGGCAATGCCCATAGGCACATGGCTGACAAAACTGTGCAGGCTGACACCCGCCAGTGATACACCCGCATTGGCGAAGGCAAACAACGGCAGAATCGCGTAAGCCACCCAGGGATGCAGGGCATGCTCGATGCTCATCAGCGGTGAAGTTTCTGAGTTTTTGGTGCGCAGCGGAATACAGAATGCCAGCGTTACACCTGCCAATGTGGCATGCACACCGCTTTTGAGTACGCACACCCAGAGGATCAGGCCGACGATCATATAAGGTGCGACCTTGATCACTTCCATGCGGTTCATGGCAATCAGCGCGATCAGGCATGCCGCCGCCAGCAGCAGGGACACACCCGACAACTCGCTGGAGTAGAACACCGCAATCACGATGATTGCCCCCAGGTCATCGATGATCGCCAGGGTCATCAGGAACAGCTTCAGCGACACCGGTACACGCTTGCCGAGCAGGGCCAGCACGCCGAGGGCGAAGGCGATGTCGGTGGCCATGGGGATGGCCCAGCCGCCGAGAGCGTCCGGGTAATCCTTGTTGATGAACCAGTAGATCAGCGCCGGTACCACCATGCCGCCGATTGCCGCCGCGCCGGGCAGCACCACCTGTGAGGGTTTGGACAGCTGGCCTTCAAGCAGTTCGCGTTTGACCTCAAGGCCGATCAGCAGAAAAAACAAGGCCATCAGGCCATCGTTGATCCACAGCAGCGACGGTTTGGCAATTTGCAGGGCGCCGATTTGCACCGCTACCGGCACGTCCAGGAAGGCCGTGTAGTAATGGGAAAGCGGTGAGTTATTGACGATCAGAGCCAGAGCGGCCGCGGCAATCAACAGCAGACCGCTGGCAGCTTCCAACTGAAAGAACCGAGTGAAAGTGCTACGCAGAGGCAAGGTCGCTCTCCATCAATTAGGTAATAAGGTGCGACACCCTAACCTGTGGGGTTAGTGGTTAAAACAAAAACTATATTCTTTTTTGTTATAAGCAACGGCGTGCTCACACACCGCTCAAGAGCCTAGCAGTTGTGTGTCAAATTGAGTCTGATTTGTGCCTGTGAAGGCTGTAGGAAATAGACCAGCTTTGCTGGTTTTTCAGCAAGGATCCCGCCTGAAGAAGGAGAAGGCGGTGGCTGTGTGGGAGCGGGCTTGCTCGCGATGCAGGCGCTACGGTCTGCCTGGCAAACCGTGGTGAATGCATCGCGAGCAAGCCCGCTCCTACATGTCAGGGCTGCAGCCCCTACCGAGTCAAAACCTAGGCTTCGATACCCAGAATGTCGCGCGCTACAGCTTCGGCAATACGGATACCGTCGACACCTGCCGACAGAATCCCGCCAGCGTAGCCAGCGCCTTCGCCTGCCGGGAACAAGCCCTTGACGTTAAGGCTCTGCATCGACGCATCACGGGTCATGCGCAGCGGCGACGAGGTGCGGGTTTCGATGCCTGTGAGAATGGCGTCATGCATCGAGAAGCCCTTGATCTGCTTCTCGAACGCCGGCAGTGCTTCACGGATGGCTTCAATGGCGAAGTCCGGCAGGGCCAGGGCCAAGTCACCCAAAGACACACCCGGCTTATAGGATGGCTCGACGCTGCCCAGGGCCGTGGACGGTTTGCCCGCAATAAAGTCACCCACCAGTTGCGCCGGGGCTTCGTAGTTGCTGCCGCCCAGCACATAGGCGTGGGATTCGAGGCGTTCTTGCAGCTCGATGCCGGCCAACGGACCACCCGGGTAGTCTTCAGGCGTAATGCCGACCACGATGCCCGAGTTGGCATTGCGTTCGTTACGCGAATACTGGCTCATGCCGTTGGTCACAACACGGCCCGGTTCGCTGGTTGCCGCAACCACGGTGCCACCCGGGCACATGCAGAAGCTGTACACCGAGCGACCGTTTTTGGCGTGGTGCACCAGTTTGTAATCGGCAGCGCCCAGCTTCGGGTGGCCGGCATACTTGCCCAGGCGCGCACTGTCGATCAGCGACTGCGGGTGCTCGATACGGAAACCTACCGAGAACGGCTTGGCTTCCATATACACGCCACGATCGTGGAGCATGCGGAAGGTGTCCCGGGCGCTATGGCCCAGCGCCATGATCACGTGGCGAGCATTCAGTTGCTCGCCATCTGCCAGGATCACACCGGTCAGTTGACCGTTGTCGATCAGCACATCAGTCACGCGTTGTTGAAAACGAACTTCGCCGCCCAGCGCGATGATCTGCTGGCGCATATTTTCGACCACACCGGTCAGGCGGAACGTACCGATATGCGGCTTGCTGACATAGAGGATCTCGTCCGGCGCGCCGGCCTTGACGAACTCGTGCAGCACCTTGCGGCCGTGGTGTTTCGGGTCCTTGATCTGGCTGTAGAGCTTGCCGTCCGAGAACGTACCGGCACCGCCTTCGCCAAACTGCACATTGGACTCGGGGTTGAGTACGTTTTTACGCCACAGGCCCCAGGTGTCCTTGGTGCGCTGGCGCACTTCGGTACCACGTTCAAGAATGATCGGCTTGAAACCCATTTGTGCCAGCAGCAGCCCGGCGAAAATACCGCAGGGGCCGAAGCCGACCACAATCGGACGCTCGGTCAAATCCTGGGGTGCCTGGCCGACGACCTTGTAACTGACGTCCGGCGCTGGATTGACGTTACGATCGTCGGCGAACTTGAGCAGCAGCGGCGCTTCATCGCGCACACTCACATCGATGGTGTAGATGAAGCACAGTTCGGACGATTTTTTACGCGCATCGTAGCTGCGCTTGAACAAGGTGAAATCGACCAGGTCATCACTTTCGATGCCCAGGCGCTGCAGGATGGCAGGGCGCAGGTCTTCTTCGGGATGGTCGATCGGCAGCTTGAGTTCGGTGATTCGTAACATTGACAGTGTCCAGTATCGGGGGCCAGGTAAACCCTGGCAGAACCGCTAATTGTAAGCTGCTTCGGGGCAATATGCGGCAACAGTTATCGGTTAGTCGTTACGGGCGCCACCAAAATAGCCGCAGCCGCGCTGGACTTGACCGTTGATCCGTAGCTCGGCGCTCAGATGTTGCACGCTGCCATTGGCACTGTCGGTGCAGCGTTGTGGGGCCACCCACAGCTCGATGCGCTGATTGTTGGCCTCGGTGGACAGGGAGAAGCGGCCATCGCCGACCTGTTCTTCAACGTAGGGCAGCGCCAGGTCGGGCTGGCCTTCGCGCTTGAGCACCATGCCCTTGCCCCCGGCTTGCACTTCCCAGGCCGGGCCATTGCCGTTGGCGTGCACGGTCACCTGCTTGAAGTTGGGATCCTGGCAGGCGCTGTTGCTGCGCTCCAGGCGGTAGAGTTGCTGCAGCTCGACTTCACCGTCTGTACCGGCTGTTGTGCTGGCGCTAAAACGGCCGCGGATATCGGCGAACAACTTGCCCGGTTTATTGGGCATGTAGGTCGCGTCCTGCACCAGCGTGGTGTCGGCGCTGTCACGAACTACATAGCGCTGTTGGCCGACGCAGGGTTGAAACACCAATTGACCATTGGCCGATACCAGCTCGCCCTGCAGGCGGGTTTGACCTGCGGTGGTGTCGGCAGGTGTGCTGCTGAACATCTGGCAACCGGCAAACACGGGCAGCAAGGCGAACAAAGCTAAGGAACGGGCAAAACGCATCATGGGCACTCCTGAAGGGTGTCGCCACGTTACTCAGCCTAGCGATGCATCACAAGTGATTCAACCTACGGTGAATGTCTGCCCGGTTTGCAAGCCTTCCACGCTTTTGGCGTAAGCCAGGGCCACATCGGCGCCCGATACAGGCTTGAAGCCGCGAAAGTACGGGGCGTATTTGTCCATCGCTTCTTCCAGGACCGTAGGGCTCACCGAGTTGACCCGCAGGCCCCGTGGCAACTCAATGGCGGCTGCTTTTACAAAACCGTCAAGTGCCGCGTTGACCAGCGCCGCCGAACTGCCGGTACGGATCGGCTCGCGGTTGATAACGCCGCTGGTGAAGGTGAACGAGGCCCCATCGTTGGCAAACTCGCGGCCAATCAGCAGCAGATTGACCTGGCCCATCAACTTGTCCTGCAAACCGAGGGCGAAGTCGCTTTCGCTCATGTCAGCCAGTGCGGCGAACGTGACGTTACCGGCGGCACAGATCAGCGCATCGAAGCGCCCGGTTTGCGCGAAGAGTTGGCGGATTGATTCACTGTCGCTGATATCGACCTGATAATCCCCGCTTTTTCGACCAATTTCTACGATCTCATGGCGCGGTGACAACTCGCGGCGAATGGCTGAACCGATGGTGCCGTGAGCGCCGATCAAGAGGATTTTCATGTTGTGTGCCTTTGTGGATGACGTGAGTGCTCAGTCTAGTGGTGCTTTTTAAGTGGGATAAACGCACTAATAGGCAACCTTTGGTTTTCATATGGAAACAATCCATGAGTGAAATGGATGATCTGGCTGCGTTCGCGGTCTTGATCGACGCTGGCAGTTTTACCTTGGCCGCCCAGCAACTGGGCTGCAGCAAGGGGCAGCTGTCCAAGCGTATCAGCCAGCTTGAGGCGCAGTTTTCGGTGGTGTTGCTGCATCGCACCACCCGGCGCTTGAGCCTTACGGCGGCTGGCGCGGCGCTACTGCCACAAGCCCAGGCGCTGGTGGTGCAAGTGGAGCGGGCACGTCAGGCACTTGCCCGGCTAAAGGATGATGTTGCAGGCCCGGTACGCATGACCGTGCCCGTATCCCTGGGCGAGACCTTCTTTGATTCGCTGTTGCTGGAGTTTTCCCGCGAATACCCGCAGGTGCAGATCGAGCTGGAGCTCAACAACAGCTATCGCGATATGGTGCGGGAAGGGTTTGATCTGGCGATACGCTCGCAGGTTGCCAGCCATGAACGGCTGGTGGCCAAGCAGGTGCTTAATTGGCACGAGATCACCTGCGCCAGCCCTGCCTATCTTGAGCAATACGGCGAGCCGGTTACGCCGCAAGAACTGGTCGAGCACCGCTGTCTGCTTAACAGCCACTACAGCGGTCGCGAGGAGTGGCACTACCACCGCCAGCATGAACTGCAACGAGTGCGGGTCTCGGGGTCGTTTGCCAGCAATCACTACAGTCTGCTGAAAAAAGCGGCCGTGATCGGTGCCGGCATCGCCCGCTTGCCCTCGTACATGCTTGGCTGCGAGTTGGCTGATGGGCGCCTGCGCGGCTTGTTGCGTGACTATCAAACGCGCAGCAACCCCATGTATCTGGTTCACCCTTATCAAGGCGGTTTGCCCAGGCGCACTCAGGTATTGGCGGATTTCCTGGTGGGCTGGTTCCAGAGTAATGGTGAGGCCATTGACCTGCTTTAACGAAAACGCTGTGCAATCAGATGATCAATCGACAGCGCACCCGGGCCCTTGGCCATCAAGTACAACAAGACCGCGATCCAGGTGCCGTGAGTCGGGTAGGCATCAGGGTATACGAACAGCTGGATGGTCATGCTCATGGCCAGCAGTGCCAGCGCCGAGAACCGGGTGGCCAAGCCCAGCAGGATCAGCACCGGGAAAACATGCTCGCTGAAGGCGGCAGCGTGAGCAGCCACCTCGGGGGAGAGTAGCGGGACTTTGTATTCCGTACTGAACAAGTACAGCGCAGAGTCAGACAGATGCGGCATACCGAGTTGAAAGGTGCCTTCAACCAGATCGATTGCCAAACCTTCAACCTTGGTCTGGCCTGATTTCCAGAACACCGCCGCAATGGAAAAGCGTGCGACAAAGGCGATCAGTGTGTCGGGTATGCAGTGCAACAGCCCGATTGCGCCTCCGATCCAGCGCTGTAGCAGGCCGGGGCTTATTGTTTGAGTATTCATGGCGAGGCCTCGAGGGCGGGTTGTAAGCCGGTGATGGTGTTATTGCTAATCAACAGTGCCAGGGCCTGGCCCAGGTTAAAGTCTGGGTCGGCTTCCAGGGCATGGGCCGCGGCCAACCCCAGGGCATTCCCCGCTTTGAGCAAGTGCACAAATACTGCGCACCCTGAGCTGACCGTGAATACCTCCACGCGCAATTCATTGCGTATTACCAGGACGCTTTGTGGTTGGCGCGTGTCCAGTCCCTGTATCTGTCCCTGGCGTTGGTGCGCCGCCCACAAGGACGCGATGGCGTAGGGTGAATGCAGCGATGCGACACCGGGGTGCAGTTGCAGGTGTAAATGGGGCAGCCCCTCGGGGCTGTTGAGCGCCTGAGCCAGCAGCCCGGGGTTTACGGCGCACACGTCTGCGGCGTGAAAGGCCTGCACACACAAACGCTCAAGGCGAGCCACGTCCGCCAGGTAGGGCACGCTTCTGGCGGGTGCAAAGGCATTGATAAAACCGGCGAACTGGCTGCCATAGGCGCTCATGACCGGGCTGTCGGGTGGGTGTTTTTGAATAAATATCTGCGCCATGGCCTGAAAAAAGGCCTCGCCCACCAATTGCGCAACAACGGGATAGCTGGTGGCCAGCGCGTTGATCAGTCCGCTTTGCACATTGTTGCGATATACCGCGAAACGGCGGTCAATGTCGCCGTTGTAGCAGGCAATGCCTGTGGGGGCGGGCGTGTGTGGATTGAGCAATGCTGCACTGAATGTATCTTGTAGTTTCATGGCTGCACCTGTGCGCTGAACAGGTAGCGGTCAGCCAAGCGGGCTTCCTGAAGCAGTTCGGTGAGAGGGGGCAGATGATTGTCGCGTTCGATCAGGGTGGCCATCGGGCCAATTCGGTCCAGTACTTGCTGGTACAGCGCCCATACCGCTTGATCGACAGGTGCGCCGTGGTTATCGATCAGCAAGCGCTGACCCAGGCTGTCTGCTTCTTCAGCAAAACCCGCCAGATGAACCTCACCTACGGCCTGAAGGGGCAAGGCATCGAGATAGACAACAGGATCGCGGGCGTGGTTGATGCATGACACATACACATTGTTTACATCCAGCAAAAGGCCACAGCCGGTACGGCTTATGACTTCCTGAATAAAACCGGCTTCGTCGAATTGGGCCTCGTCGAACTCGATATAGGTAGCGGGGTTTTCCAGCAGTATCTGGCGCTTCAACACATCCTGTGCCTGGTCCATATGCGCGCATACCCGGTGCAGCGTGGCGGTGTCATAGCGCAAAGGCAGCAGATCATTGAGGAATAATGGTCCGTGGGAGGACCATGCCAGATGTTCGGAAAACATCTGCGGCTGGTAACGCTCGAGCAATAGGCTCAGGCGGCGCAAGTGTTCGGTATTGAGCGGGCTTTCGCCGCCAATCGACAGGCCAACGCCATGAATTGACAGCGGGTAATGTTCGCGGATCAAGCCCAGGTAATGGTGGAAAGGGCCGCCAGCTACCATGAAGTTCTCGGCATGCACTTCAAAGAACCCGATGTCTGGGCGGCTCGCAAGTACATCCACAAAGTGCTCGGCCTTGAGCCCAAGCCCCGCACGAGGCGGGAGCCGGGGCGCACGAGGCGCGATAAGCGAAGCAAGCGGGCTGTGCATTATCAACACTCGGCGGCGCGGATCAGGACTTGCCTTTGTAGGCAGCCAGTTGGCCAAAGCCGGTTGGTGAGGTGTTGCTGGCGGTTTTTTCGCAGGTCCCTTTTGGGACGAGTTTCCAGGCATTGGCCTGATGATCGGTTTTGGCGGAGCCAGCACAGGTAGTGCCAGCGCCGGCGGCGCAATCGTTATGCCCTTTCATGGCAACCCCGAAGCACTTCTCCATGTCGTCGGCAGCCTGAGCGGGCAGGGCGGCAATACTCAGAGCCGACCCCAGAGCAAGAGCCAGGGCTGCGGCAGACAAGGTGCGGGTGGTTTGGTTTTTCATGGTGACTCTCCAGAAATTCCGGTAGCGATTGCTGCCGGGTTACCCAACTAGAGAGGCAAGGGGGGGCGTTGTTACAACTGATCTGAATTATTTTTATGTAGCCGATCGCAGCCTTTGCTCCTCGTCAGCGGCTACAGGAAAAACGTAAACCTGTGGAAACGAGCCTGCTCGCGAACGACCTTCGCGAGCAGGCTCGCTCCCACAATAGGGCTAGATATACAACAGAGTTTCGACAGCTTATGCGTCGTTTAACAAGAAACGGCCCCGAAGGGCCGTTGTGTGTCGCAGGCAGGTTTAGCCGCCCAGGTAGGCGTCACGCACTTTCGGATCGTTGAGCAATTGCTCGCCAGTGCCTTGCATCACCACCCGGCCGTTTTCCAGCACATAGGCACGGTCAGCAATTTTCAGTGCCTGGTTGGCGTTCTGCTCCACCAGAAACACCGTTACACCCTCATTGCGCAGCTGTTCGATGATATCGAAAATCTGCTGAATGATGATCGGTGCCAACCCCAGTGATGGCTCATCAAGCAACAACAGCTTGGGTTTGCTCATCAACGCACGGCCAATGGCAAGCATTTGCTGTTCGCCACCGGACATGGTGCCACCGCGTTGGGTAAAGCGTTCCTTCAAGCGCGGGAACAGGTGCAGAACCTTGTCCATTTGCTCCTCGTATTCCCGTTTTTCGGTAAAGAACCCGCCCATGGCCAGGTTTTCTTCCACGGTCAAACGAGCAAATACCCGACGCCCTTCAGGTACAACGGCGATGCTTTTGCGCATGATCTGGGCCGAGCTCAACCCCACCAGTTCTTCACCCAGGTAGCGAATGCTGCCGCTATGAGCCTGAGGCGAGCCGCACAGGGTCATCATCAGGGTCGACTTGCCGGCACCGTTGGCGCCGATCAGGGTCACAATCTCACCCTGGCGCACCTCTACATTGACGCTGTGCAGGGCCTGGATCTTGCCGTAAAAGGTCGAAACGTTTTCGAATTGCAGCATTTTACGCTTCCCCCAAATAGGCTTTGATCACTTCAGGGTTGTCGCGGATCTGTTCCGGCGTCCCGTCAGCCAAAGGCGTGCCTTGGTTGATCACCACGATATGGTCGGAAATGCTCATGACCAGTTTCATGTCGTGCTCGATCAACAGCACGGTGGCGTTGTGCTCATTGCGCAATACGCTGATCAGCGCCTTGAGGTCTTCGGTTTCCTTGGGGTTCAGGCCTGCAGCCGGTTCGTCGAGCATCAGGATGCGCGGGCGCGTCATCATGCAACGGGCGATTTCCAGGCGTCGCTGCTGCCCGTAGGCCAGGGTGCCCGCCGGGCGGTTGGCGAACTCGGTCAGGTTGACCTTGTCGAGCCAGTACGCGGCGTAGTCCATGGCATCACGTTCGCTTTTGCGAAATGACGGGGTCTTGAACAGGCCCGACAGGAAGTTGGTGTTGAGGTGGCGATGCTGGGCAATCAGCAGGTTCTCAACCGCGGTCATGTCCTTGAACAGGCGCACGTTCTGGAAAGTGCGGACCACGCCTTTGCGCGCGATCTCATGACCCGGCAGGCCTTCGATCGACTCGCCATCGAGGACGATGCTGCCCGCAGACGGTTTGTAAAAACCGGTCAGGCAGTTGAATACGGTGGTCTTGCCGGCACCGTTAGGGCCGATCATCGACACCACCTGTTTTTCCTTGACGGTCAAGGCTACGCCGTTTACCGCCAACAGGCCGCCAAAGCGCATGCTCAGGCCGCTGACTTTCAGTAACTCGCGGCTCATTTTCGCAGCTCCAGGTGAGGACGTTGCATAGGCAGCAGACCTTGTGGACGCCAGATCATCATCAGCACCATCAGGGCTCCGAACAGCAACATGCGGTATTCGCTGAATTCACGCATCATTTCGGGCAGCAGGATCATGACCACGGCGGCCAGGATGACACCCAGTTGCGAGCCCATGCCGCCCAGTACCACGATGGCCAGGATGATCGCCGACTCAAGGAAGGTGAACGACTCAGGCGTTACCAGGCCCTGACGTGCGGCAAAGAAACTGCCAGCAAAACCCGCAAACGTAGCGCCCAGGGTGAAGGCCGACAGCTTGATCACGGTCGGATTCAGGCCCAGTGCACGGCAGGCGATTTCGTCTTCACGCAGTGCTTCCCAAGCGCGGCCGATCGGCATGCGCAGCAGGCGGTTAATGACGAACAACACCAGCAGTACCAGCACCAGCGCGATCAGGTAGAGGAAAATTACCTTGTTGATCGAGTTGTAGGCGATGCCGAAGTACTCGTGAAAGGTTTGCATGCCCTCGGCGGCGGTTCTGTCGAAGCTCAGGCCGAACAACGTTGGTTTCGGGATGTTGCTGATACCGTTTGGCCCGCCGGTGATGTCCGTCAGGTTACGCAGGAACAGGCGGATGATTTCACCGAAGCCCAGCGTCACGATGGCCAGATAGTCTCCGCGCAAGCGCAACACCGGGAAACCCAGCAGGAAGCCAAAGGTAGCCGCCATCAATCCGGCCAAAGGCAGGCAGATCCAGAAGCTCAGCCCGAAGTAATGCGCGAGCAGGGCATAGGTATAGGCGCCTACGGCATAAAAGCCGACATAACCGAGGTCAAGCAGGCCAGCCAGGCCTACCACGATGTTCAGGCCCAGGCCGAGCATCACATAGATCAGGATCAGTGTGGCGATATCCACTGCACCACGAGAACCGTAGAACGGCCAGATCAATGCCACAACGACCAGACCGAGAATGATCCAGCGTTGAGTGCTGGGCAGGGTCAGGAAGTTGGTGGCCTTGGTGGGCACTTTCGGCAGGCTGGGGGAGTTTCTCCAGGCTGTGGTCAGTTGCTGGTTGAACAACACGCGCACAAACATCAGCAAGGAGCAGATCGCGATCACGCTCAGGGTAAAGGTGCTGGTGTTGTGAACTTCGATGTTGATCCCGACGATAGTCAGTTTCAGGCCGAGTACCGGGTAGGCGACGGCCCAGACCAACAGGGCGCTGAAGAGCGCCGACTTAAGATTCCTAGTCATACTTTTTCAATCTCCGGACGCCCCAGAATGCCGGTCGGACGGAACAGCAGCACCAGTACCAGCAAGCCAAAAGCCACAACGTCTTTGTACTGGTCGCCGAAAATATCGGCACCGAAGGCTTCAGCCACACCCAGCACCAGGCCACCGAGCATCGCGCCAGGAATGCTGCCAATGCCACCCAGTACCGCTGCGGTAAAGGCTTTGAGACCTACCAGGAAACCCGCGTTGGGGTTGATCACGCCGTATTGCACGCTGATCAGCACCGCAGCAACAGCGGCCAGGGCAGCACCGATCACGAAGGTCAGCGCAATAACGTTGTTGGTGTTGATACCCAACAGGTTGGCCATCTTCATGTCTTCGGCGCAGGCGCGGCAGGCACGGCCCATGCGGGAGCGTGAGATAAACAGGGTCAGGCCAAGCATGGCGAGGAAGGTGACAACGAAAACCACGATCTGCATGTAGGAGACGATAACTTCGCTGGCACCTCCAGGGCCAAAGGTGAAGCCGCCGGGGATCAGGTTGGGGATCGATTTGTCTTTGGAGTCTTGTGCCAGTAGCACGGTGTTTTGCAGGAAGATCGACATGCCGATGGCCGAAATCAGCGGGATCAGGCGGTTACTGCCACGCAATGGACGGTAGGCAACCCGTTCAATGCTGTAGCCGTAGGCGCTGGTGACCACGATGCTGGCGATAAACGCGGCAGTCAGCAGTAGCGGTACGCTGTCCAGACCCATCATGGTCAGGCCGGCGATGGCGATAAACGCAATATAGGAACCAATCATGTACACCTCGCCATGGGCGAAGTTGATCATTCCAATAATGCCGTAAACCATCGTATAGCCGATGGCGATCAGGGCATAGGTGCTGCCAACGTTGAGGCCGTTAACCAGCATTTGGAAGAAGTGATAGATGTCAGGCATTACAAAGCTCCTAAAAACCTGAGACGCATTTCACTGGTGGAGTCATTTTCCGGCCCGGGCCGTATGGGTTTTCACCCACTTGGAGCACAGGTCTTCTGCCAGCGAACCGCTGGTGACGGTTTTAAAGATTTTCAGGTGGGCAGGCTTTCGGATCACGAAAGCGCGGCCCCATTTCCATGAACCGCGGGCCTGTAAAACAAAACCCACCGCTTGAGCAGTGGGCTTGGTTTTCAGGTCAGGAACCGACCCTTACTGAGGGCTTACTTCAGTTTTTGGCTTGCCGAAGTGCCATTCGTAGACCACGAACTTGAAGTCTTCCACGTCACCCTTGGCGTCAAACTTCAGGTTACCGGTAGGCGTTTTGAACGTACCTTTGTGGATGGCTTCAGCGACTTTGGCCGGGTCTTCGCTTTTCGCCTGCTCGATACCGCCGGCAATCACTTCAACTGCGGCGTAGGCCGGGAACACGAATGGGCCGGTTGGGTCCTGCTTCTTGGCAGCGAAAGCATCAACCAGTGCCTTGTTTTCCGGATCGGCGTCGAACGCTTTTGGCAGGGTGACCAGCAGGCCTTCGGAAGCACCCTGGGCGATTTGCGAGATGGACTCGTTGCCCACACCTTCAGGGCCCATGAACTTGGCGTTCAGGCCTTTTTCTTTGGCCTGGCGCAGGATCAGACCCAGCTCAGGGTGGTAGCCGCCGTAGTAGACGAAGTCGACGTTGGCTTGCTTGAGCTTGGCGATGACCGAGGAATAGTCTTTTTCACCGGCGTTGACGCCTTCAAAGACAGCAACCTTGATGCCTTTGTCTTCGAGGGTCTTTTTAACGGCGCTGGCGATGCCTTCACCGTATTGTTGTTTGTCGTGCAATACCGCAACGACCTTGGGCTTGACGTGATCCGCGATGTAGTTACCGGCGGCAGGGCCCTGGGCGCTGTCCAGACCGATGGTGCGGAAGATCATCTTGTAGCCACGAGCGGTGATTTCCGGGCCGGTGGCGGCCGGGGTAATCATGATGATGCCTTCGTCTTCGTAAATGTCCGAAGCAGGCTGGGTGGAGCTGGAGCACAGGTGACCGACTACGTACTTGATACCGTCATTGACCACTTTGTTGGCAACGGCAACCGCTTGTTTCGGGTCGCAGGCGTCATCGTAGTCGACCGCTTCTAGTTTTTTGCCATCAACGCCGCCCTTGGCGTTGATTTGTTCGATGGCCATTTTTGCGCCAGCAAACTGCATGTCGCCGTACTGAGTCAGAGGCCCGGTTTTAGGGCCGGCAATACCGATCTTGATGGTGTCTGCGGCAAATGAATGGCTGGCGAACCCGGCCAAAACCATAGCGGCAAACAGTTTAGTAATCTGCTTCGTAGCCATCTTTATTGGTGCTCCACTCTTCTGTTGTAATTTTTATAGTCCTGGAAGCCAAGGCAGCCGGACCGGGTCTTCTTGTAGCGAAATTCCCGGTCAATTCCCCTTGCAACTGTACCGGTACAGTGTAGAGCGCCGCTTCAGCGCTTGAATAGCGTGCTGGCGAGGGAAAAAACAGAGAATGTCGCTTAAACGTAAGAAAAAGACAAAATGGCGGCGGATTCATCGGTTGATAGTTATCTGAATGTTGCCATATCAACCGGTTTGACCTTGGCCCTCAGCTCTTGCCACGTTTTATTACCTGTAAAGCCGGGTTTTTCTACCGGGTATGCGGCGTTATCATGACGCCGATTTTTTTCCCCGGTGAAACCCATGAATCAAGAACCTAGCACCCTCTATGCCAAGCTGCTTGGCGAGACCTCAACAATTGAATGGAAAGCGTTGCAACCCTTCTTCGCCAAAGGGGATTTGCTGTGGGTCGAACCCGCTCTGGACTTGATCGAGGCGGCGCAGGCCGTGACTCAGGATGATGCAGAGAAAGTCGCGGCCTGGATGGCATCCGGGCTGCTTGGCAGGATGACTGAGGCGCAGGCGCTAGACGTTCTTGAGCGCGACCCTCAGCTATGGGCAGTGGTGGTTTCACCTTGGGTGATGGTCCAGGAAAGGGCGCAAAATTAAACCTGCGCACCAAGCCGGCGCATTTATTTGCACCGCTGTGAAGAGCCCGGAGTGTGTAGCTCAGTAACCCGTCTTCACGTAGTGGCAATATGCCGTAGAGAAACGCCACAGTCGCCACTGTGGCGTTTTTTTGTGCCTGGGATCTGGCTGTACCGCTATTGGTTGGTAAGTACGAAGGTGGCGTGATCGGGAGCGGGCACAGGGCGCTTGTCGAGTTGTTGAAGAATCTCTGGCAGCGCCTCAAAGGGCACAGGCCGGCTGAGCAGATAGCCCTGGATAAAGTCGCAGCCGAACTGGTTGAGAAATTCGAACTGTTGGATGGTTTCAACCCCCTCGGTGACTACTTGCAGGTGCAGGGTATGGGCCATGAGGATAATGGCCTGAACGATCTCCATGTCCTGGCTGGAGGCCGGGATGTCTTGAATAAAAGTGCGATCAATTTTCAGGGTGTTAAGCGGCAGACGCTTTAGGTAGGCCAGGGACGAATACCCGGTACCGAAATCGTCAATGGACAGGGATACACCCAGCGCACGGATCTGTCGTAACAGTTGCGAGGTGCTGCTCAGGTTGCACATCAGGGCGTTTTCTGTGACTTCCAGCTCCAGCCGGTGTGCAGTAACGCCTGATGTGCGCAGGGCGTTTTCGATTTCGTCGGCCAACTCAACCCGTACCAGATTCAGCGCCGAACAGTTAACGGCTATGCCCAGGTGCTGCCAGCCCAGGCGGGAGAGGGCGGCGAGGTCATGACAGGCTTTGCGCAACACCCAATGGTCGAGCCTGGCGATCAGCCCGTTGGCCTCGGCGATGCTGATAAAACGATCAGGGCCGAGCAGCCCGTGTTCGGGATGCTGCCAGCGTATCAGCGCCTCCAGTTTGGCGACCCGGCCACTCTTGAGGTCGAAGATGGGCTGGTAATGCAGGGACAGCCCCTTGTCCTCGTTAAGCGCGTTGCGCAGTTCCTCTTCGATTTGCAGCTCCAGCGAGGCTCGGGTTTTCAGGCTCGGGCTGAAAAAATTGAGGTTGTTACGCCCGCTGCCCTTGGACTGGTAGAGCGCCAGGTCGGCATGCTTGAGCAGTTCGGCACTGGTGGTGCCATCATCCGGGTACACACTGATGCCAATGCTGGTGGTCATGACCATTTGGCGACCTGACAGCTCAATGGGCTCTTTGAGCTTGAGCATGATGCGCTGGGCCATGCCTTGGGCTTCATCGCGCTGGCTCAGGCTGAACAGGACGCAGAACTCGTCTCCGCCAAAGCGTGCAACAACGTCATCGTGGCTGCGGGTAGCGAGCTTGATGCGGGTGGCGATTGTCTTGAGCAATTCGTCCCCGGCATCGTGACCCAGGCTGTCGTTGATGCGTTTGAAGTGGTCAATGTCGAGAAACATTACCGCAAGCCTGGTGTTCCTGGTGGCGCAGTCGATGAGTTTTTCAGCAAACAGCTGATTGAAGCCGCGACGGTTGATCAGATTGGTCAGCGGGTCGTAGTGGGCCACTTGCTGCAAGGATGCGCGCGCCTGGTCGAGCTGGCTGAGCAGGGCATTGACGCGGCGCAGGTCGTGCTCCTTGAGTTGTAGTTTCTTGTCGACAATCGTGGCGCTGATGCAACTGCCAATCAGCAACAGGGTGATCACGGCCAGCACAAGGGCCGGCTGCCAGTTATTGCTGCCTGCATCCGAATTGCCAGCCAGTGTATTGCCAATGAGCAAGTGAGTGCTGAGCAGGCCGCCAGCAGCAAGCATGCACAGGGCATATTTGAATAACTGATGGAGCAGGCGGCTGTTTGGGCGCCAGGCTGTAGTGTTGTCGAGGGTTTGCACAATAATCAGGGCAATCAGCAATGAGCCAAGCGCGATAACAACGCCGTAGCGAGCTTCGAGCGGGGAGTCAAAGGCCAGGATGCAGATGCTGTGCATCGCCCAGATGCCGATGGTCAGGCAAGCGACAGCTATCCATCGCCAAATGGTTCTTGCCGCAGTTTTTTCGGCATTGGCTGCGCGGTCGAGCAGATTCAGCGTGGCCACGCAGGCAGTACAGGCAACGAGCCAGGCGAGAAACAGCAGATAGGGGTTATAGCCGCCGATCAACAGCAGTTGCCCGTTTTCTGCGGATTCGGCCAAAAGTTGCAACCCCGGACTTTCCATTGCACGCCTCGGCGATCCAGATGCGCTAGTCGTTGGGTGCTAGCTTGAGATCGAGTATAGAAGCTGGATTGGCTGTGACAGGGGTGATGGCAAAATGATGGTTATCATTTTGTTATTAGGGCGGGGGTTTATAGTTAGTTAAGTTAGATCGGGACTGTCAGAAATGTGGGAGCGGGCTTGCTCGCGATAGGATTAACGCGGTGATTCAGTTTCACCTCATTGATCCTATCGCGAGCAAGCCCGCTCCCACAGCTCATGGGTTTTAACCCGCTACCAGAACCCGAATGGCTTCAAGGCGCAGGGCGGCTTTCTCAAGCATGGCCAGGCTTTGTTCGCGCTGCTTGCGCAGGGCAATCAGTTCGCTCTCGCGCACGCTCGGGTTGACAGCCTGCAGGGCAGTCAGGCGGGCCAGTTCTTCTTCCGTGTCGGCTGCCAGACGGCGCTGGGCTTCGGCCACGCGTTCCGCATGACGTGGCGCGATTTTGGCTTCGCCTGCGTTGATTTTAGGCGTCAGTTGGTCGCGCTGGGCCTGAACGAACTTGTTGGCGCTGGCGCGGGGAACGCTTTCCAGCTGTTCGTTCAAGGTGTCGAAGGCCACGCGCGACGACAAGTCGTTGCCATTGGCATCGAGCAGGCAGCGCAGGGCGGCCGGCGGCAGGTAGCGGCCCAGTTGCAGGGAGCGCGGAGCAACCACTTCACTGACGTAAATCAGCTCGAGCAGGACGGTACCGGGCTTGAGGGCCTTGTTCTTGATCAGGGCGACGGCGGTGTTGCCCATCGAACCCGACAGCACCAGGTCCATGCCGCCTTGCACCATCGGGTGCTCCCAGGTGATGAACTGCATGTCTTCGCGCGACAGGGCCTGCTCGCGATCGTAGGTGATGGTCACGCCTTCGTCGTCACCCAGGGGGAAGCTGGCGTCGAGCATTTTTTCGCTGGGCTTGAGGATCAGCGCGTTTTCCGAGTGGTCTTCGCTGTCGATGCCAAAGGCGTTGAACAGGGTTTCCATGTAGATCGGCAGGGTGAACTGATCGTCTTGCTCAAGGATCGCCTCAACCAGTGCTTCACCTTCACCCGAACCACCGGAGTTAAGCTCCAGCAAACGGTCGCGGCCGGTGTGCAGCTCTTGCTCCAGACGCTCACGTTCAACCCGGGCTTCGTCGATCAGTGCTTGCCACTCTTGGTCGTCCGCAGCTTCCAGCAATGGCAGCAAACGAGGACCGAACTGGTGTTGCAGGGCGTTACCGGTCGGGCAGGTGTTGAGGAAAGCGTTCAGCGCTTCGTGGTACCACTGGAACAGGCGCTGTTGCGGGCTGGTCTCAAGGTACGGTACGTGCAGTTCGATCACGTGCTTCTGGCCGATCCGGTCCAGACGGCCGATCCGCTGCTCCAGCAAATCCGGGTGGGCCGGCAGGTCGAACAGCACCAGGTGGTGGGCAAACTGGAAGTTACGGCCTTCACTGCCGATTTCGGAACAGATCAACACCTGAGCGCCGAACTCTTCGTCAGCGAAGTAGGCCGCAGCGCGGTCACGCTCAAGAATGTTCATGCCTTCGTGGAAGACCGTTGCAGGAATACCGGAACGCACGCGCAGGGCGTCTTCCAGATCCATCGCGGTTTCGGCGTGGGCGCAGATCACCAGCACCTTGGTGCGCTTGAGCATTTTCAGGGTGTCGATCAGCCATTCGACCCGCGGGTCGAAGTTCCACCAACGCTCTTCATCGCTGGCGTCCGGCTGGGCCTGGAAGCTGACTTCAGGGTACAGCTCGGCATGTTCGCCCAACGGCAGCTCAAGGTATTCGGCCGGGCACGGCAGCGGGTAGGCATGCAGTTTGCGCTCCGGGAAGCCCTGGATCGCGGCGCGGGTATTACGGAACAGCACGCGGCCGGTGCCGTGGCGGTCAAGCAGTTCGCGCACCAGGCGGGCGCTGGCCTCGGCATCGCCAGCATTGACGGCGGCCAGCAGGGTATCGCCTTCGGCGCCGAGGAAACCGTGGATGGTTTTATGGGCTTCAGGGGACAGGCTGCCTTTATCCAGCAGTTCCTGTACGGCCTGAGCCACCGGGCGGTAGTTTTCGCTTTCGGCGCGGAAGGCGGCCAGGTCGTGGAAGCGGTTCGGGTCCAGCAGGCGCAAGCGCGCAAAGTGGCTGTCCTGGCCCAGTTGTTCCGGGGTTGCAGTGAGCAGCAGCACGCCCGGGATCACGCCGGCGAGTTGTTCAACCAGGCCGTACTCGGGGCTGACGTTGTCTTCGTGCCACACCAGGTGGTGAGCTTCGTCGACTACCAGCAGGTCCCAGTCGGCATCAAACAGCGCTGCCTGGGCCTTGGGATCGTCCACCAGCCATTCCAGGGCAACCAGGGCCAGCTGGCAGTCTTCGAACGGGTTGCTGGCGTCGCTTTCGATAAAGCGCTCTTCGTCGAACAACGCCACTTCAAGATTGAAGCGTCGACGCATCTCGACCAGCCATTGGTGCTGCAGGTTTTCCGGGACTACGATCAATACACGGTTGGCGCGGCCACTGAGCAGCTGGCGGTGGATCACCAGACCGGCTTCGATGGTTTTGCCCAGACCCACTTCGTCGGCCAGCAAAACCCGAGGGGCGATGCGGTCAGCGACTTCGCGGGCGATATGCAGTTGGTGCGCAATAGGTTGCGCACGTACGCCACCCAGGCCCCACAGCGGCGATTGCAGCTGGCGGCTGGTGTGTTCGAGGGTGTGGTAGCGCAGGGAGAACCAGGACAGCGGGTCGATTTGCCCGGCAAACAGACGGTCACTGGCCAGACGGAACTGGATAAAGTTCGACAATTGGGTCTCTGGCAGGGTGACGGCTTCGTTTCGCTCGTTGAGGCCGTGGTAGACCATCAGGCCGTCAACGTCCTCAACTTCGCGCACGGTCATCTTCCAGCCTTCGAAGTGGATGATGGTGTCACCCGGCGAGAACCGTACGCGCGTGAGCGGTGCGTTGCGCAGCGAATATTGGCGGGTTTCGCCAGTGGCCGGATAGAGCACGGTCAGCAAGCGACCGTCCTGTGCCAGAACGGTGCCCAAACCTAGCTCTGCTTCGCTGTCACTAATCCAGCGTTGCCCCGGTTGATACTGCTGCGCCATGCTGCCTGACTCCCGCTTTGAAAAAGCCGAGTATATTAACGGATCAAGGGCCTCAGTCCAAAGGACTCTCAAAAAAAGCTGTCCGGTTTGCCAGGGTGTCAGCCCGGTTATCGACCAATGGTTCACGATTGCCGGTTCGCGCAAATAGCCAGAAGACAGGAGAACAATCACCATGCTGCCGTCCATTTTGCCCCTTGGCGCAGTACCGGTTACCTCCGGGCAGGATCCGGTTCGCCCGCGCCCGGACATTCCGCCTGTGGTGCCGGCCCAGGCCAGCTCCAGCGAAAGTGCCATTGACCTCAAGCACAGCGATGCCGACCAGGCCACTTTATTGTTGCGTGAGGAGCAACGGCGTCAGCAGGAACAGCGCCGCCGCGAATCCCGGGAGCAGGGGAGTACGCTCCCGCAGGTGGTTGACGAGGTGCCGGTTGAACCCTTGGCCGATGGCATGCAGCGCCAGGGTGTGTGGGTTGATATCAAGGTCTAGGTGGTTTTTTCTGGTCAGGGCCGAATGTGCATCGCATTATTGGCGTACTGAAACATACTGACAGTGGTCTGATTTGCTTATGAGCCAAGACACCAAGCTGGTTGACCTGGGCGCCGAGCGCGCCAAACGGGTACATGACCTCAATGAAAAGCGCCTGAACGAGGTGCGCAAGGCGTTCGAACAGGCAATGCCGTTGGCAAAAACGGCGAAAAAGCCGAAGAAAAAACCGAAAAAGCGCTGAACTGCCGCGTTTTCGATGATCTGCGTCAACTAACCCCCTCAACTGCCGGCTGGCCGTGGGTCACTATTGATCCCGGTCAAGTTGTGCGCCTGCGTGTCTGGTTAATCTAGCTTCAACAGACACACAAACAGAGCGCAGGAGGCCGTCATGTTTCTCGATAATGTGGTTATCGCCGGAGTACTTACTGTCGGCCTCATGGTTTTGTTTTTCGCCGGTCTGGGCATTTTTATCTGGAAAGACTCGCAGAAGCGCAAATAGCGCCGGGTCTTTCCATGGCATGAGCACGCAAGGCATTTTGGGCGACTTCGGTCGCCTATTTTTTTGCCTGTAATAAATGGGACTTGCCCGAATGCGGTGGGAGCGGGCTTGCTCGCGATGCAGGCAACGCGGTCTGTCAGGCAAACTGAGTCGATGCCATCGCGGGCAAGCCCGCTCCCACAGGGTCTGCATAATGACCGGGCATAAAAAAAGGTACGACCCGTGCGGGTCGTACCTTTTTTGTGCGGCGCGCTATCAGGCGAGGACTTTGGAAGCCAGCCAGAACAGCGTTGCAGACAGTGCAATGGTAGCCGGCAAGGTCAGCACCCAGGCCATCAGGATGGTTTTGATCGTACCGCCCTGCAGGCCGCTTTTGTTGGCGACCATGGTACCTGCCACGCCCGACGACAGAATGTGCGTCGTCGATACCGGGAGGGAGAAGATATTGGCCATGCCGATGGCGAAAGCCGTGGTGATTTGAGCGGCCATGCCCTGAGCATAGGTCATGCCCTGCTTGCCGATCTTCTCGCCGATGGTTTTAACCACACGCTTCCAGCCCACCATGGTGCCCAGGCCCAGGGCCAGGGCTACAGCCAGGATCACCCAGAACGGTGCGTATTCGGTGGTGGCGGTCAGGTCTTTGCGCAGTTTCTCGAGGTCCGCTTTTTCGCGGGAATCAAGCACTGGCAATTTGCTGACTTTCTTCGCGGTGTCATCCAGGCAAAGCAGGTAGCGGCGGATCTCGATACGCTTTTCAGCCGGGATCGAGTGGTAGTCCGCTACACCTTTGAGCGAGCTCAACAGGGCTGCGATGGTCGGTTCGGTCTGCTGCGGATTGCAGCTGAACTGATCCGGCAGGTCGCCCTTGACGCTTTTGCCCAGGGCCAGGAACTCGGTCAGCGAAGCGTTGTTGCGCTCGTAGAACTGGCTCAGGTGCAAGGTGGCGTCGCGGGTGCGTTCGATCTGATAGGTGGTGCTGTTCAGATCCAGAACGAAAGCGCTTGGCACGATGCCGATCAATACCAGCATGATCAGGCCGATGCCTTTCTGGCCATCGTTGGAGCCGTGCACGAAACTGACTGCCATGGCCGAAATCACCAGCACCAGTCGGTTCCAGAACGGCGGGTGCTTCTTGTCATCCAGCTTGCGGCGCTGCTCAGGGGTCTTGTGCATCTTGGACCCCGGACGCCACCACTTCAGGCCGACCAGTACCAGGCCCGCTACCACGAAACCGGCGATTGGCGAGAACACCAGCGAGGCACCAATATCGATAGCCTTCTGCCAGTTAACCCCGTCACTCACCGGGATGCCGCTGATCAGGGCGTTGGCCAGGCCGACACCGAGGATCGAACCGATCAGGGTGTGTGAGCTTGAGGCAGGAATGCCGAAATACCAGGTGCCAAGGTTCCAGGTGATGGCCGCAGCGAGCAACGAGAACACCATGGCCAGGCCATGTCCGGTGTTTACGTTGACCAGCAGCTCAACCGGCAGCAGGTGGACGATGGCATAGGCCACGCCAACCCCGCCCAGCAACACGCCGAGGAAATTGAACACACCGGAAAAGAACACCGCCAGGTGAGGCGGCATGGCTTTGGTGTAGATGACAGTCGCTACCGCGTTTGCGGTGTCATGAAAGCCGTTGATGAACTCAAACGCGAGAACAAAGGCTAGGGCGAAGAAGAGGCTGATAAGAACCCAGGCGTCCAATCCGCTTAATAGATCGATCATGAAGGTTTTCTGACACGGTCATAAAGGGGGGCGGATTATGCCAGAAAACCCCGCTAATCAATGCACTAGCTGCCCGTTGGTAACATCTATAAATGAAAAAACCTGTAAGAATCCATCGCGACCAGGCGTAGGCAATTCCCTTCAAGCCACTGATACCAAAGGCTATAGGGCTTTTCCAGGGGCATACGCACGCTGTGGCGCAGGTCTGATTTGGATAGATGAAATTTCTTAAATCAGAGGGGCCGACGCTGCTGGTTCAGGTTCTGATATAGCAAACAGCCATACCCGCTCATGCAAATGGCGAGCACGCAAGAGGCAGCAGGGGCTGTTCTGGTACGTTTTCAGGTGCGGGTCAGGGCTCTTCGGCCTTGAGCTCTTTTTCGATCTTCTGGATTTCTTGAGTGAACGCCTGGTCGAGCAGGCTGGCCCGTTTGCGCCAGGGTTTGCGTCCGGGCTCGGGTTTGGCCGCGTAGGTGGTCACTTCACCACCGTAAAGATCCTTGAATCGTTGTTCCTGTCGCTCAAGTTCTGCGCGCAGTTCGTCTTTTGTCACTGTCTTACCTAATTGAGTTGAGTTTGAACCTGGTGAATCACCGTGCAGGGAGGTTGATTCATATGACGAATGACAGGCAATAAGACAAAGGCCTATAAATAACGTCATGCTTACATACACCACGCTATGCACTCGGCCACGTCATTTACAGAAACATGAGCGTCGCCGTCTCAAGTGTTCACCCCCGGGTGAAACTACACACGATGCAATTGCCGGCAAGCTGCACGTAGCAATCGAACGCAACGCTCTGGTTGGATCCAATCGGCTGTACGGGCTTGACCTTGTACTCTCAATAACTTGCGCGTTCTCAATAGCTGAGAAGTGCCTCTACTATCGCTGAATAACTTCCTGCGCGTCAACTTCCTGTCGTGACATGTGTTATGAATATTTGTGAATTAGCCTGCGCTTTGCACGCGTGACTCTATTTGATTCGCTGCCGGGTAGTTGGCCATCAAGTTGTTTAAGGCCAGAGCTGAACTTGACCTGAATACATATTAATCAGACGTTTTCTATCATTGAGCGGACGCGCCTGATTGTAATAAAGCCCAGGTTAAAAAAATGTCATCCAACTAAAATGATTCAAGATCGTACAAAATCATGTGTACATTACCTCGCTGCAGCACTGATTGCGATTATCGACTAGCGGTTCGATAATCGCCCGGCATGCCATAACTATAAATAGCTGAAGCTGGGGGTTGGGAATGAATGATCGACTGCACAATGCCGTTGCCAGTATCGCGCCACCGATTGTGGCGTCGCCGGCCAAGCGTATTCAGGCGTTTACCGGTGATCCTGACTTCATGTCGTCGTTGGCCCGTGGCCTGGCGGTGGTGCAGGCGTTTCAGGAACGCAAGCGGCATCTGACCATCGCGCAGATCAGCCACCGCACGGAAATTCCCCGGGCGGCGGTGCGCCGTTGTTTGTACACCCTGATCAAGCTGGGCTATGCGACCACTGACGGGCGTACCTACTCCCTGTTGCCCAAAGTGTTGACGCTGGGCCATGCCTATCTGTCGTCCACGCCGCTGGCCGTGTCGGCTCAGCCTTATCTGGACCGCATGAGCGAGCAATTGCACGAGGCGTGCAACATGGCGACGCTCGAAGGCGATGACATCCTCTACATCGCCCGTTCGGCTACTACGCAGCGGCTGATTTCGGTTGATCTGTCGGTTGGCGGCCGCCTGCCCGCCTACTGCACTTCGATGGGGCGCATTCTGTTGGCGGCGCTGGACGACGTGACCCTGCACGAATACCTGGCCCACGGTGAGTTCCAGGCCAAGACCAGCCGTACCCTGCACACCCGCGAAGCACTGCTGGAGTGTTTGCAACTGGTGCGTGAGCAGGGCTGGTGTGTGGTCGATCAGGAACTGGAGCAAGGCCTGCGTTCGATTGCCGTGCCGGTCTACGACGCTTCCGGGCAAGTGCTTGCCGCCCTGAATGTCAGCACCCACGCAGGAAGGGTCACACGCACGGAGCTGGAGCAGCGCTTTTTGCCGATCATGCTCAACGCCAGCCGCGAGCTGAGCACCCAGTTGTTTAGTTGATGGGTGAAAACTAAGCGTTCGATAAACGCACAGTTAAGCGTTTATCGAATTGCATGGCGGCAGTGGGCTGATTAATGTCGGCTCAGCACTGCCTTGCCGGGCAGGCTAAATAATAATGAGAAGAGGCCAAACGCCATGACACTCCCCCTTACGCTGCCACTGCGCAGTCGCCCGCTGCCCTTCTGATCCCCCGATAACTATTAATGTGAGCCGCTGGCCCCTGGCCGGTTTTCGTTCGCCCTGGTTTTTGACCGGTATAAAAATAATGAATTCACCCCAGTCTTCTGTCGGCAACTGCCTCGATGTGCAGTCCTTTATCAACGCCCAACCCCTGTCGCGCTACCAGTGGCGCGTGGTGATCCTGTGTTTTCTGATTGTCTTCCTGGATGGCCTGGACACAGCGGCCATGGGCTTTATTGCGCCTGCCCTGTCCCAGGACTGGGGGATTGACCGCGCCAGCCTTGGTCCCGTGATGAGCGCCGCGCTGATCGGTATGGTGTTTGGTGCCCTGGGCTCTGGACCCTTGGCGGACCGCTTTGGCCGCAAGGTGGTGCTGGTGTCGGCGGTGCTGGTGTTTGGTGGCTTCAGTCTGGCCTCGGCCTACGCCAGCAACGTTGACCAACTGCTGGTACTGCGCTTTTTAACCGGGCTTGGCCTGGGGGCCGGCATGCCTAATGCCACTACCTTGCTTTCGGAATACACCCCCGAACGCCACAAGTCTTTGCTGGTAACCAGCATGTTTTGCGGCTTTAACCTTGGCATGGCGGGCGGCGGGTTTGTCTCTGCCAAGTTGATCCCGATGTATGGCTGGCACAGCCTGTTGTTGATTGGCGGCGTGCTGCCGCTGATTCTTGCCGTGGTATTGCTGTTCTGGTTACCGGAGTCGGCGCGCTACCTGGTGGTGCGCAACCGCAGTGTTGAGCGTATTCGCAAGACCCTTGCCCCGATCGACCCTGCCCAGGTGGCCCAGGCGTCAAGCTTCAGCGTGCCGGAGCAGAATACCGTCAAGGCGCGCAACGTCTTTGCAGTGATCTTTTCCGGTACTTACAGCACCGGCACCCTGTTGCTGTGGCTCACCTACTTTATGGGGCTGGTGATCGTTTATCTGTTGACCAGTTGGCTGCCGACGCTGATGCGTGACAGCGGCGCAAGCATGGAACAGGCGGCATTTATTGGCGCTCTGTTCCAGTTCGGCGGAGTGTTGAGTGCAGTGGGGGTGGGTTGGGCGATGGACCGGTTCAACCCGCACAAAGTGATCGGCATTTTCTACCTGCTGGCCGGGGTGTTTGCCTACGCGGTTGGTCAGAGCCTGGGCAATATCACCGTGCTGGCAACTCTGGTGCTGGTGGCCGGTATGTGCGTCAACGGTGCGCAATCGGCGATGCCGTCGCTGGCCGCACGTTTTTATCCGACCCAGGGGCGGGCCACCGGTGTGTCATGGATGCTCGGCATCGGCCGCTTCGGCGCCATTCTGGGGGCGTGGATGGGCGCGACCCTGCTGGGTCTGGGCTGGAACTTCGAGCAGGTGCTGACCGCGCTGGTGATTCCGGCTGCCCTGGCAACCACGGCAGTGCTTATCAAAGGCATGGTCAGCCACGCTGATGCAACCTGATAGGCAGCCAACTAACTATGTGTTCGATTAGCGAACACATAGTCGATTATCGGATTGTTTGGGCCAAAGCCGCGGCTTAATCTGCTGAGCATCCGGTGTCGCCCTGGCGCACCTTCTTCAACCGCAGTGGCCTACAAAAAACGGGAGCTACCCCAGATGGCAGACATCATTTCGTTACACGACGCGGTGAAACAATTTGTGAGCGATGGTGACACCGTTGCCCTTGAAGGTTTCACCCACCTGATCCCGACTGCAGTGGGTCATGAAATCATCCGTCAGGGCAAGAAAGACCTGACTCTGGTGCGGATGACGCCTGATCTGGTGTACGACCAGTTGATCGGTGCCGGTTGTGCACGAAAGTTGATCTTTTCCTGGGGTGGCAACCCTGGCGTTGGTTCCCTGCACCGTTTGCGCGATGCCGTCGAGAAACAGTGGCCACAGCCGCTGGAAATCGAAGAGCACAGCCACGCCGACCTGGCCAATGCCTACGTTGCGGGTGCCTCGGGCCTGCCATTTGCGGTGCTGCGTGCATACGCAGGGTCTGATTTACCCAAGGTCAACCCGCTGATCAAGACCGTCACTTGCCCGTTTACTGGCGAAGTACTGGCCGCAGTACCGGCGGTGCGCCCGGATGTCACGGTGATTCACGCGCAAAAGGCCGACCGCAAGGGCAACGTGCTGCTGTGGGGCATCCTGGGGGTGCAGAAAGAAGCGGCCCTGGCGGCCAAGCGCTGCATCGTCACCGTTGAAGAAATCGTCGACGACCTGCAAGCGCCAATGAATGCCTGCGTCCTGCCAACCTGGGCCTTGAGCGCAGTGTGTCATGTGCCGGGTGGGGCGCACCCTTCCTACGCTCATGGTTATACCGAGCGCGATAACCGTTTCTATCAAGCGTGGGACCCGATTGCCCGCGACCGTGAGACCTTTACTGCCTGGATCAATGAATACATCCACGGCACTGCGAATTTCAGTGAGTTCCAGGCCAAGCTGGCCCGCGCTTCGGAGGCTAAATAATGACCTACACCACCAATGAAATGATGACCGTTGCGGCGGCCCGCCGTTTGAAAAACGGTTCGGTGTGTTTTGTCGGCATTGGCTTGCCTTCCAAGGCGGCTAACCTGGCGCGTCTGACCTCGTCTCCGGATGTGGTGCTGATCTACGAGTCCGGCCCGATTGGGGCCAAGCCTGATGTGTTGCCGCTGTCGATTGGTGACGGTGAACTGGCCGAAACGGCTGACACCGTAGTCTCCACCAGTGAAATCTTCCGTTACTGGCTGCAGGGCGGTCGGGTCGATGTCGGCTTTTTGGGCGCAGCCCAGGTCGACCGTTTCGGCAATATCAACACCACAGTGGTCGGTGACTACCACCAGCCAAAAGTGCGCCTGCCAGGTGCCGGTGGCGCGCCGGAAATCGCCGGTTCGGCGAAAAGCGTGCTGATCATCCTCAAGCAGTCGGCCCGCTCTTTTGTCGACAAACTGGACTTCATCACCTCGGTGGGCCACGGTGAAGGCGGCGACTCGCGCAAGCGTCTGGGCCTTCCGGGTGCCGGGCCGGTGGGCATCATTACCGATCTGTGCACCATGGAACCTGAAGAACAGACCAACGAATTTGTAGTCACTGCCCTGCATCCGGGCGTGACCCGCGAGCAAGTCATTGCTGCCACCGGCTGGGCCATTCGCTTTGCCGATAATGTGGCGCAAACAGCGGCCCCGACCGACGTCGAACTCAGCGCCTTGCGTGACCTGGAAGCGCGCACCGCACTGGCCCACGGTCAGGCTCCGGGAGAAGCATGATGCGCGAAGTCTTTATCTGTGACGCGATTCGTACCCCTATCGGCCGTTTTGGCGGTGGCCTGGCAGGCATGCGCGCCGATGATCTGGCGGCAGCGCCGATCAAGGCGCTGATCGAACGCAACCCGAATGTGAACTGGAACGAAGTCGACGAAGTTTTTTTCGGCTGCGCCAACCAGGCCGGTGAAGACAACCGCAACGTGGCGCGCATGGCCGCGTTGCTGGCCGGGCTGTCGGACAGCATTCCAGGCGTGACCCTCAACCGCCTGTGTGCCTCGGGTATGGATGCCATCGGCACGGCGTTCCGCGCCATTGCCAGCGGCGAGATGGAGCTGGCGATTGCCGGGGGCGTCGAGTCCATGTCGCGGGCGCCGTTTGTGATGGGCAAGGCCGATGCCGCGTTCTCGCGCAACATGAAACTGGAGGACACCACCATTGGCTGGCGCTTTATCAACCCGCTGATGAAAGCCCAATACGGTGTCGACCCGATGCCACAGACGGCGGACAACGTGGCCGACGAGTACAAGATTTCCCGTGCCGATCAGGACGCTTTCGCCCTGCGCAGCCAGCAACGGACTGCTGCTGCCCAGGCCGCAGGCTACTTTGCCGAAGAAATCGTGCCGGTGCGTATTGCCCATAAAAAAGGTGAGACGGTGGTTGAGCACGACGAGCATCCGCGTGCCGATACCAGCCTGGAAACCCTGGGCAAACTCAAGCCGGTCAACGGCCCGGACAAGACCGTCACTGCGGGCAATGCCTCGGGGGTCAACGATGGCGCCGCGGCGATGATCCTGGCATCGGCCGAGGCGGTCAAACGCCATGGCCTGACCGCTCGCGGTCGGGTTCTGGGCATGGCCAGCGCCGGTGTTGCGCCCCGTGTAATGGGCATTGGCCCGGTGCCGGCGGTGCGTAAACTGGTGGAGCGCCTGGGGTTGGCGGTGAGTGATTTTGACGTGATCGAACTCAACGAAGCCTTCGCCAGCCAGGGCCTGGCCGTTTTACGCGAGCTGGGCCTGGCTGACGATGCGCCGCAGGTAAACCCCAATGGCGGGGCAATTGCCCTGGGTCACCCCCTGGGCATGAGCGGTGCTCGCATCGTCATGACCGCCTTGCATCAGCTGGAAAAAACCGGTGGCAAGAAAGGCCTGGCGACCATGTGCGTGGGCGTTGGGCAGGGTCTGGCATTGGCTATTGAACGGGTCTGATAGCGCTCAATACTGCCTCTGTGGGAGCGAGCCCGCTCGCTCCCACGGCCTCAGTCGTTCGGCTTATTGCGGTGATGGCGCGAGATGTTGCAATGTGTGTCTGATTGCAACTAAAACCTGATGAGTAAATAAAGATGACAACAGCAACTCACTACACAGGAGAGGAGCGCAAAAAAAGGATTTTTGCGATTGTCGGTGCATCCTCCGGCAACCTGGTCGAATGGTTCGACTTTTACGTTTACGCCTTCTGTGCGATCTACTTCGCTCCCGCTTTCTTCCCCTCCGAAGACCCTACGGTGCAGTTGCTGAACACGGCCGGTGTGTTTGCGGCGGGTTTTTTGATGCGCCCCATAGGTGGCTGGCTGTTTGGCCGGGTGGCTGACAAGCACGGGCGAAAGAATTCCATGATGATCTCGGTGCTGATGATGTGCGCCGGCTCACTGGTGATTGCCTTTTTGCCGACCTACGCCTCGATCGGCGCCTGGGCCCCAGCCTTGTTGCTGATGGCGCGGCTGTTTCAGGGCCTGTCGGTAGGGGGTGAATACGGCACCACTGCGACCTATATGAGTGAAGTGGCACTCAAGGGCCAGCGCGGCTTCTTTGCTTCCTTCCAGTATGTAACGCTGATCGGCGGGCAACTGCTGGCGGTGCTGGTGGTGGTGATTCTTCAGCAGTTTCTGCCAGAAGACGAACTGCGGGCCTGGGGCTGGCGCATCCCCTTTGTGATCGGTGCCATTGCGGCGCTGATTTCGTTGTTGCTGCGTCGCACCCTGAAAGAAACCACCAGCGCCGAAACCCGCCAGGACAAAGATGCAGGCAGTGTGAGGGCGTTGTTCTGCGACCACAAAGCGGCGTTTATTACCGTGCTGGGTTACACCGCAGGCGGCTCGCTGATTTTCTACACCTTTACCACCTACATGCAGAAATACCTAGTGAACACCGCCGGTATGCACGCCAAGACCGCCAGTTACATCATGACCGGGGCGCTGTTCCTTTATATGTGCATGCAGCCGTTGTTCGGCATGCTGGCGGACAAGATCGGCCGGCGTAACAACATGCTCTGGTTTGGCGCGCTGGGTACGCTGTGTACGGTGCCGATCCTGTTGACCCTGAAAACCATCAGCAGTCCGTTCCTGGCCTTTGTCCTGATTACCCTGGCGCTGGCGATTGTCAGCTTCTACACCTCGATCAGCGGCCTGGTCAAAGCCGAGATGTTCCCGCCCCAGGTGCGGGCGCTGGGTGTGGGCCTGGCCTATGCCGTGGCCAACGCGATCTTTGGTGGTTCGGCTGAGTACGTGGCACTGGGGCTTAAATCGATGGGCATGGAAAACAGCTTCTACTGGTATGTGACGGTGATGATGGCCATCGCGTTCCTGTTCAGCTTCCGTCTGCCCAAACAGCCCAAGTACCTGCACCACGATTTGTGATGTTGCCGCGCGCGCCAGTGGCGCGTGCCTTCCAAGGAAGTTTTATGAGTGATCAGCTGTTCGATGCGTACTTTACGGCCGAGGCCATGGGGCAAGTGTTTTGCGATCATGGCCGGGTACAGGCCATGCTCGACGTCGAAGCGGCGCTGGCCCGGGCACAAGCCCGGGTCGGGGTGATTCCTCACTCTGCGGTTGCTCCGATTTCAGCGGCGTGTCGCGCAGAACTCTACGATTTCGAAGCGCTGGGCCTGGCGATCGCCAGTGCCGGCAACTCCGCGATCCCGCTGGTCAAGGCGCTGGGCAAACAGATTGCCAGCAGCGCACCTGAAGCCGAGCGTTATGTGCATTTGGGCGCCACCAGCCAGGATGTGATGGACAGCGGTCTGGTCCTGCAATTGCGCGCCGCTCTGGATTTGATCGAGCGTGACATGACGCAGCTGGCGGATGTGCTCGCCGCGCAGGCCCAGCGCTATGCCACGACGCCTTTGGCCGGGCGCACCTGGCTGCAGCAGGCTACTCCGGTGACCTTGGGCATGAAAATCGCCAGCTGGCTGGGGGCCGTGACCCGTAGCCGCCAGCGTCTGCACGAGCTCAAACCGCGTTTACTGTGCCTGCAGTTTGGCGGTGCTTCCGGCACCCTGGCCGCCCTTGGCGATCAGGCCATGCCGGTGGCACAGGCGTTGGCTGATGAACTGGGCCTGAGTCTGCCTGAGCAACCCTGGCATACCCAGCGTGATCGTCTGGTGGAATTTGCCGCAGTTCTGGGCCTGATCGCCGGTGGCCTGGGAAAAATCGGTCGGGATATCAGCCTGCTGATGCAGACCGAGGCCGCGGAAGTATTCGAGCCGTCGGCGCCGGGCAAGGGCGGCTCGTCGACCATGCCGCACAAGCGCAACCCGGTTGGGTCTGCGGTATTGATCGGTGCCGCAACGCGGGTGCCGGGCCTGCTGAGCATTTTGTTCAGCGCCATGCCTCAGGAGCACGAGCGCAGCCTGGGCTTATGGCATGCCGAATGGGAAACCCTCCCCGAGATTTGTTGCGTGGTGTCCGGCGCGCTGGTACAGGCGTTGAATATTGCCCGTGGGCTGGAAGTGGACAGTGAGCGCATGGCGCGCAACCTCGATCTGACCCACGGGCTGGTGCTGGCTGAAGCAGTAAGCATTGTGCTGGCGCAGCGGGTAGGGCGCGAAACCGCGCATCATCTGCTGGAGCAGTGTTGCAAGCGGGCGGTGGCCGAAAAGCGCCATTTACGTGGGGTGCTGGGCGAAGAGCCGCAAATCACCGCGCACCTCAGCGCGCAGGAACTGGATCGCCTGCTCGATCCGGCCCATTACCTTGGTCAGGCGACGACGTGGGTCGAGCGTGCGCGGGCTGAACATTTTGCGTTGGTCCTCTAAAGGAGAAACTCGTGGGACGTGTACAACTCGCTGAAGGTGAACTCAACTACCGCCTGGACGGCCCGCAAGGTGCACCGGTGCTGGTGCTGTCCAATTCCCTGGGCACTGATCTGGGGATGTGGGACACGCAGATTGCGGCGTTCGCCGAGCACTTCCAGGTATTGCGCTACGACACCCGGGGTCATGGCCACTCGTTGATGACCGAAGGACCGTATAGCATTGAACAACTGGGCGGAGATGTTTTGGCGCTGCTGGATGCGCTGCATATCGAGCGCGCGCATTTTTGCGGGTTGTCGATGGGTGGACTGATTGGCCAGTGGCTGGGGATCCATGCCGGTTCGCGGCTGCACAAGCTGGTGGTGTGCAACACGGCTGCCAAAATTGGCGAGCCTGCGGTCTGGAATCCGCGCATCGAGATGGTTTTGCGTGAGGGGGCGGCGGCAATGGCAGGGTTGCGTGATGCCTCCATTGCCCGCTGGTTTACCGCGGACTTCGCCCAGGCCAATCCCGGGCAGGCCAAGCGCATCACCGATATGCTGGCGGCCACTTCGCCCCAGGGCTATGCCGCCAATTGTGCTGCTGTGCGTGATGCAGATTTTCGCGATCAGTTGGGCGCAATCGAAGTGCCCATGCTGGTGATCGCGGGCACTGAAGATGCCGTCACGCCGCCTGCGGGCAGCCACTTTATTCAGGAACATGTGCGTGGCGCGCAGTACGCCGAGTTTTACGCCGCGCACCTGTCCAACGTGCAGGCGGGCGATGCTTTCAGCCAGCGCGTGCTGCAATTTTTGCAGGCAAGCTAAGGAGTTTTTTGTGGACGAGAAACAACGTTACGACGAGGGCATGCAAGTACGCCGTGCGGTGCTGGGTGATGCCCATGTGGATCGTAGCCTCAATGCCCTGACCGAGTTCAACAGTGAGTTCCAGGAAATGATCACCCGCCATGCCTGGGGTGATATCTGGACCCGTCCGGGGTTGGCGCGCCATACCCGTAGCCTGATTACCATCGCGATGCTGATCGGCATGAACCGCAATGAAGAGCTGAAACTGCATCTGCGCGCTGCGGCCAACAATGGCGTGACCCGGGCCGAGATCAAGGAAGTGATCATGCAGAGTGCTATCTATTGCGGGATTCCGGCGGCCAATGCGACGTTTCATCTGGCTGAATCGGTGTGGGATGAATTGGGGGTTGAGTCGCGGGAGTAACAGCGGCTACAGATCAATCTGCATCCCTAGCCTGAAACAACAAACCCGCCATAAGGCGGGTTTGTTGTTTAACCGATACGCATCAAGCCTTGGGTGGCTGATCCGAAACAGGGCGGTTTTGCCCGGTCTGTTCGTACCAGCCGCCACCCAGCGCCTTGTACAGCGTGACTTCACTGGTCAGCTGCGAAAGACGGTCGGTGATCAACGATTGCTGCGCGCTGAACAACGAGCGCTGGGCATCGAGGAAGGTCAGGTTGCTGTCGATGCCAATCCGATAACGACGCTCGGCCAAACGGTAGTAATCCTGGTTGGCGTTGACGAAGTCGGTTTGCGCCTGCAACTGCTGGTTGTAGGTTTGACGCGCTGCCAGACCGTCAGAAACTTCCTGGAAGGCGGTCTGGATTGTTTTCTCGTACTGGGAAACGGTGATCTCTTTCTGGATTTTTGCGTAGTCCAGGCTGGCGCGCAAAGCCCCTGCGTTAAAGATCGGCAAGTTGATTTGCGGTGAGAACAGCCAGGTGCCCGAGCCGCCCTTGAACAGCCCCGACAGGTCAGGGCTCAAGGTCCCGGCATTGGCCGTGAGGCTGATGCTCGGGAAAAACGCTGCCCGCGCCGCGCCGATGTTGGCGTTGGCGGCCAGCAACTTGTGCTCGGCTTCAAGGATGTCCGGACGACGTTGCAGCAAGTCCGATGGCAGGCCAGCCGGTACTTCGCTCAACAGGTCGGCTGCCAGCGGTTGGGCTGCCGGCAGGTTGTCCGGGATGGTGCTGCCCAGCAACAGCGCGAGGCTGTTCTGATCTTGCGCCACCTGACGGGTGTAGCGGGCCAGCTGCACCTTGGCGTTTTCCACCGAGGTACGCGACTGGCTGACTTCAAGGGCCGAGGCCACACCGACTTCATTGCTGCGCAAAGTGAGCTTGTAGCTCTCATCGAACGCCTTGAGGGTGTCTTCAGTGAGCTTGAGCAGCTCTTTGTCAGCCTGCCAGGTCAGGTAGGCATTGGCGACGCTGGCTACCAGACTGATCTGGGTGCTGCGTCGGGCTTCTTCGGTTGCAAAGTAGTTCTGCAACGCCTGATCGCTCAGGCTGCGAACCCGGCCGAACAGGTCCAGCTCGTATGCACTGACCCCAAGGGTCGCCGAATAAGAGCTGGTGATGCTCGACTCGCCGGTTTGCGACATGTTGGCCGGAGTACGTTGACGGCTACCGCTGCCAGAGGCCGAAACCGCCGGGAACAGATCGGCGCGCTGGATGCGGTACTGCGCGGCATAGGCGTCGATGTTCAACGCCGCGACCCGCAGGTCGCGGTTGTTGACCAGAGCCGTCTGGATCAGCTGCTGCAGCGCCGGGTCATGGAAAAACTGACGCCAGCCCTGTTCCGCAGCGGCCTTGCTGGCCGCCTCGGTTGGCGAGTAGGCCGGGCCTTGCGGGTATTGCGCCGCTACCGGCGCTTCAGGGCGCTGGTAGTCGGGGATCAGCGAGCAGCCGCCGAGCGTAAACGCTGCAACAGCTACTGCGAGAAGCGACTTGCTCATTGGCCAGCCTCTTGGTTTGGAGTTTTAGTCAGATCCACTTTCTTTTCCGTGTCTTTATTCTTGCCGCCGCCAATGGACGATACGGCCACAAAGAACAGCGGTACCCAGAACACGGCCAGTACGGTGGCGGTGATCATGCCACCGATAACACCGGTACCAATAGCGTGCTGGCTGCCCGAGCCTGCGCCCGTGGAGATGGCCAGTGGAACCACACCCAGTACGAAGGCCAGGGAGGTCATGATGATCGGACGCAGACGCATGCGGCACGCCTCGATCGCGGCATCCACCAGGCTTCGTCCCTGCTCATGCAGTTCCTTGGCAAACTCGACGATCAGAATGGCGTTTTTCGAGGCCAGACCGATGGTCGTAAGCAAGCCCACCTGGAAGTACACGTCGTTGGACAACCCGCGCAGGCTGGTGGCCATAAGCGCACCAATGATCCCCAGGGGTACGACCAGCATCACCGCAATCGGGATCGACCAGCTTTCGTACAGTGCTGCAAGGCACAGGAATACCATCAGCAAGGAAATAGCGTACAGGGCAGGCGCTTGCGAACCTGACAGACGTTCCTCGTAAGACAGCCCCGTCCAGGAAATACCTACACCCGCTGGCAACTTCTTGGCCAGGGCTTCGACCTCAGCCATGGCTTGACCGCTGGTATAGCCCGGAGCCGGAGCGCCGAGAATTTCCATCGCTTCTACGCCGTTGTAACGCGACAGCTTGGGTGGGCCGTAGATCCACTCGCCCTTGGCGAAGGCCGAGAACGGCACCATGGTTCCCTGATCGTTACGCACGTACCATTTCTTCAGGTCTTCGGGGTTCATCCGCGAGTCAGCTTCGCCTTGCAGGAATACCTTTTTGACTCGACCGTGGTCGATGAAGTCGTTGACATAACTGGCACCCAGACCAATGGACAGGGTGTTGTTGATGTCCGAAATGCTCAGGCCCAGGGCGCGAGCGGCCTCATCGTCGATCAGCAGCTTGTATTGCGGTTCATCGTTCAGACCGTTCGGACGTACGCCCGCCAGGATCTTGCTCTGAGCCGCCATCCCCAGGAACTGATTGCGTGCAGCCATCAGTTTCTCGTGGCCAATGCCGGAGCGGTCTTGCAGGTATACGTCGAAACCGGTGGCGTTACCCAGTTCCATTACAGCAGGCGGGGCAAAGGCGAACACCATTGCATCGCGGTAGCTGGAGAACACTTTCTGTGCCCGTGCAGCCAGTGCAAATACACTGTTGTCCGAATCGCGCTCGCCCCACGGCTTGAGCATGATGAACGCCAGGCCGGAGCTCTGGCCACGGCCGGCGAAGTTGAAGCCGTTTACGGTAAACACCGAAGACACAGCGTCCGACTCATCGGCCAGCAGGTATTCGCGCATCCGGTCGATCACTTGCTGAGTACGCTCTGCAGTGGTGCCTGCCGGTGTTTGAACCTGTGCAAACAGTACGCCCTGGTCTTCTTCCGGGAGGAAGGAGGTAGGGATACGGGTAAACAGGAACACCATACCAACCACAATCAGCACATAAGCCAGCAGGTACGGAGCCTTGTGCCGCAGAATGCTGCCGACACCTTTTTCATAGCGTTTCACGCCATTGTCGAAGGTCCGGTTGAACCAGCCGAAGAAACCGCGCTTGTTCTCGCCGTGATCACCCTTCTGGATTGGCTTGAGCATGGTGGCGCACAGCGCCGGGGTGAAGATCAGGGCAACCAGTACCGACAGGCCCATCGCCGAAACGATAGTGATCGAGAACTGGCGATAGATCACACCCGTGGAGCCGCTGAAGAAGGCCATCGGCAGCAATACCGCCGACAACACCAGCGCAATACCTACCAGGGCACCCTGGATCTGCTCCATGGATTTCTTGGTGGCTTCCTTGGGCGGCAGTCCTTCTTCGGACATGACCCGCTCAACGTTTTCAACCACCACGATCGCATCGTCCACCAGCAAGCCGATGGCCAGTACCATACCGAACATGGTCAGGGTGTTGATGCTGAAGCCTGCAGCGGCCAGGATCCCGAAGGTACCCAGCAGTACAACCGGTACTGTCATCGTGGTGATGATGGTGGCGCGGAAGTTTTGCAGGAACAGGAACATCACCAGGAACACCAGTACAACCGCTTCGACCAGGGTGTGCACCACACCTTCGATCGATGCCGAAACCACAGGCGTGGTGTCGTACGGGTAAACGACTTTCATACCTTCCGGGAAGAAGGGTTCCAGGCCGTTGATGGTTTCACGCAATGCCTTTGCCGTGTCCAGAGCGTTGGAGCCCGGGGCCAGCTTGATCGCGATACCCGATGCCGGTTTGCCGTTGAATTGTGCGCTGACGCTGTAGTTCTCACCACCCAGGGCAACATCTGCGACATCGCTCAGGCGTACCTGGGAGCCGTCGGTGTTGACCTTGAGCAGGATCTTTTTGAACTCTTCAGCCGTTTGCAGACGGGTTTTGCCGATGATGGTCGCGTTCAGCTCCTGACCCTTGACGGCAGGCAGGCCGCCCAGTTGCCCGGAGGACACCTGAACGTTCTGTGCGCTGATGGCCGATTTAACGTCCACCGGAGTCAGGTTGTATTTGTTCAGCTTGACCGGGTCGAGCCAGATACGCATGGCGTACTGGGCGCCGAACACCTGGAAGTCGCCCACACCTTCGGTACGGGAGATCGGGTCCTGCATGTTGGAAACGATGTAGTTGGACAGGTCGTCCTTGTTCATGCTGCCGTTTTCAGACACCACACCAATAACCATCAGGAAGTTTTTCACTGCCTTGGTTACACGGATACCTTGCTGCTGTACCTCTTGCGGTAGCAGGGGGGTCGCCAGGTTGAGCTTGTTCTGTACCTGGACCTGTGCGGTGTCAGGGTCAGTGCCTTGCTCGAATGTGGCGGTGATGCTCATGCTGCCGTCGGAGTTACTTTCCGATGACACATAGCGCAGGTGGTCGATACCGTTGAGCTGTTGCTCGATCACCTGAACCACGGTGTCCTGCACGGTTTGCGCCGAAGCGCCCGGGTAGGTCACGGAGATCGAAATGGCCGGTGGTGCAATGCTCGGGTACTGGTTGATCGGCAACTTCAGGATCGATAGAGCCCCGACCAGCATGATCACCAGGGCTATAACCCAGGCGAAAATCGGACGGTCGATAAAAAATTTCGACATGGTTTATTCCCCTTTACTGCCTGCAGCTTTTTCTGTTGCCGGGGCAGATGCCGGGGTTTCGCCTTGTGGCTTGTCCATGATCTTGACTTCAATGCCAGGCTTGATGAATTGCAGGCCATCAGTAATCAGACGGTCGCCAGGGTTCAGGCCTTTCTCAACCAGCCAGTTGCTGCCAACGGTGCGCGAAGCTTGCAGTACACGCAGCTCAACCTTGTTGTCCGGTCCAACGATCATCGCAGTCGGTTGGCCCTTGAGGTTGTGGGTCACGCCGATTTGTGGAGCGAGGATCGCATTGCTGTCGATGCCTGCTTCCAGCTGCGCGTGGACAAACATGCCCGGCAACAGGGTTTCGTCAGGGTTCGGGAACACTGCGCGCAGGGTGACGGAACCGGTGGTTTCATCAACCGAGACTTCGGCGAACTCAAGGCGACCTTCCTGGCCGTACTCGCTGCCGTCAGGCAGGGTCAGCTTGACCTTGGCGGCGTTTTCACCGGCCTTCTTCAAACGGCCACTGGCCAGGTCGCGGCGCAGTTCGAGCATTTCTACCGAGGACTGGGTCACGTCAACATAGATCGGGTCCAGTTGGGTGATCACGGCCAATGCATTGGCCTGGCCACTGGTGACCAGTGCACCTTCGGTGTACAGCGAGCGACCGATGCGGCCGGTCAGCGGCGCCAGCACCTTGGTGTAGCGCAGGTTAACCTGGGCGGTGTTCAGCGCGGCTTCTGCTTCCAGGCGGGCGGCTTCGGCGTTGTCGTATTCCTGACGGCTTACGGCTTGCTCGGCGACCAGTTGCTTGTAGCGCTGAGCCAGTGATTTTGCCGATTGCAGGGTGGCGCGGGCGCTGAGTACGGCGCTTTCATAGATCGCCGGATCGATTTGATAGAGCTGCTGGCCGATCTTGACGTCACTGCCTTCTTTAAAGAAGCGCTTGAGGATGATGCCGTTTACCTGCGGGCGTACTTCTGCCGAACGATATGACGCGGTGCGGCCAGGCAGATCGGTGGTCAAGGTAAATGGCTGGGTTTTCAGCGTGACAACGCCGACCTGAGGGATTTGCGGGGCAGGTGCTGCCTCTTCCTTTTTGCATCCGCTGAGCAGCGAAGCAAGGGCGATGGCAGCAACCAGAGCGGTAACAGCTGGCTTGAATTGCATGAAGATCCTCGGGTCAGGCACGCGAAAGCGCACAAGAATAGTGGAAGGGTAAAGAAAGCTGTTCCGGGTGGATAAATAGCTTGCTAAGTAATATACTTACATTCGTGTCTGTTTGTAAATAGTGGGACGCTGTCTCGCCAAGCCTTACAGCGCCATTTTTCATGCGTGTAGTAGACCGGGATAAGGCATAACAAGCGCCACCCGATGTTGGTCCGGGCAAGTGACCGTAGAGGCCCGGATCCTTCTGATTGAGGTTTTTATTGCCATGGTGCGTCGTACCAAAGAAGAAGCTCTTGAGACCCGGAGCAAAATCCTCGAAGCGGCCGAACAGGCCTTCTATGAGCGCGGGGTTGCCCGCACGACGCTGGCTGATATCGCCACACTGGCGGGTGTCACCCGTGGTGCCATTTACTGGCACTTCAGCAACAAGGCCGAGTTGGTTCAAGCCATGCTCGACAGCTTGAATGAGCCTCTGGATGAAATGGCCAGGGCAAGCGAAAGCGAGAACGAAGTCGACCCGCTTGGCTGCATGCGCCAATTGCTGATTCACTTGTTTCGCCAGGTTGCCATTGACCCAAAAACCCGGCGTATCAATGAAATTTTGTTCCATAAGTGCGAATTCACTGACGAAATGTGTGATTTACGGGCTCAACGCCAGATGGCGATGCTCGATTGCAACAGCAGGATCGAGCTGGCCCTGAGCAATGCCATTCATCGTCAACAGCTCCCTGAAAATCTGGATGTTCGCCGTGCTGCCATCTGCCTGCATGCCTATATCGACGGAATACTCGGACAATGGCTGCTGGTTCCCGACAGCTTTGACCTGTACACACACGCGCAATCCTGGGTCGATACGGGGCTGGACATGCTGCGCACAAGCCCAGCTTTAAGAAACTCCGGCAATATCCGAGAGGGAGTCTAGTAGGCTCAAGCAATAAGGCGAGTGAAGATTTTGCCCTTTGGGCCATTTGATGGCAGATGGCATTTATATACGTCTGGCCCGCGGGTTTAAAGTTAGCGAGCTAAGTATTTTGTAGCTAAATTGTTATCGTTTAGTTAAACGTCCCACAGCCAGATGTAATTAATCCTAAGCGATTGCGGATTAAGGATTACTGAACGGCGGCATTGTTCTCGGTTATTTTTTCCAATCAACCCTTCCTGCCTTGGCTTCCCCTACACTTGAGCAACGCTTTGGCCTCAGGCCAGAGCTGCCAGCAACGGGGGAGCGGGCAACTGCCAGGCTGTTTTCCTCTCCCGACTGAAGCAAACAGACTGCGACGGTGTGGTGTGTCGTGGACAATTCGAGGAATAACAAGTGAACAAGATTTACTCGAGTGCTGAATCCGCTTTGCAAGGCCTGGTCGAAGACGGCATGACCCTGGCTGTAGGCGGTTTTGGCTTGTGCGGTATCCCCGAAGCGCTGATCGCGGCTTTGCGCGATACCGGCAAGCGCGAGCTGACGGTGATCAGCAATAACGCCGGGGTTGACGGATTTGGTCTGGGGCAACTGCTGGAAACGCGCCAGATTCGCAAAATGATTTCTTCCTATGTTGGCGAGAACAAAGAGTTCGAACGCCAGTACCTGGCGGGCGAGCTGGAGCTTGAGTTCACCCCGCAAGGCACCCTTGCGGAAAAGCTGCGGGCGGGCGGGGCGGGTATCCCGGCGTTCTTTACCAAGACTGGCTACGGCACGCTGGTAGCTGAAGGCAAGGAAACCCGGGAGTTCGATGGCGAGTGGTATGTCATGGAGCGTTCACTGCGCGCCGATGTAGCCCTGGTCAAGGCCTGGAAGGCCGATACCTCTGGCAACCTGCTATTCAATAAAACCGCACGCAACTTCAACCCTTTGGCGGCCATGGCGGCCAAGGTGTGTGTGGTGGAAGTGGAAGAGATTGTCGAGGTTGGCGAGATCGAGCCCGATCAGGTGCATTTGCCCGGGATTTACGTACAACGGCTGGTGCTCAACGCTGCGCCGGAAAAACGTATTGAACATCGCACTGTGCGGAGCGCCTGACCATGGCCTGGACTCGTGAAGAAATGGCGCATCGTGCCGCCCAAGAACTGCAGGACGGTTTCTACGTCAACCTGGGTATCGGTTTGCCCACCCTGGTGGCGAACTACATTCCTGAAGGTATGGATGTGTGGTTGCAAAGCGAAAATGGCCTGCTGGGCATTGGTCCGTTTCCGACTGACGATGAAGTCGATGCCGACCTGATCAACGCCGGCAAGCAAACCATCACGACTTTGCCGGGAAGCAGCTTCTTCAACAGTGCCGATTCGTTCGCGATGATTCGTGGCGGTCATATCAACTTGTCGATTCTGGGGGCGATGCAGGTGTCCGAGAAGGGCGACCTGGCCAACTGGATGATCCCCGGCAAGATGGTCAAGGGCATGGGAGGGGCGATGGATCTGGTAGCCGGGGTCAAGCGCGTTGTCGTGCTGATGGAGCACACGGCCAAGGGCGGCACCCATAAACTGCTTAAACAGTGTGATCTGCCGCTGACGGGCGTGGCAGTGGTCGACCGGATTATCACCGACCTGGCCGTGCTGGATGTGACCGGGCAAGGACTCAAGCTGGTGGAACTGGCGCCGGGAGTCACCCGCGAGCAGCTTCAAGAGGCCACGGGCTGCGCAATCAACGGTTAGGAGCCAAGCCTCTGGTAGCAAGTGCCGTAGAAACGAGGCTGCTGCTACGCAGACGGCTGCCTTCCAGTTTTAAAGTGTTTTCGCCGGGTCAAATACGCAAAAAGCCCCAAAAGGGGCTTTTTGCTTAAACGTGAATCAGCGTTCCAGGTCGACGATCTTGCCTGGTTTGCCATCCCACTCGGCCGCGTCCGGCAGAGGGTCTTTGCGTTCAGTGATATTTGGCCAGATTTCAGCCAGCTCGACGTTCAACTGAACGAAATTCTCCATGCCGGCAGGCACTTCATCTTCAGAGAAGATCGCCTGTGCAGGGCATTCAGGCTCACAAAGCGCGCAGTCAATGCACTCATCCGGGTGAATCACCAGGAAGTTCGGGCCTTCGTAAAAGCAGTCCACCGGACAGACTTCTACGCAGTCGGTGTACTTGCACTTGATGCAGTTGTCGGTGACGACGAAGGTCATTTCTAATTCTCTCCTCAGGCGGCGGCAGCGAAGCCCTTCCAGAACGGGTTCGCCGGGTTCGGGAGTGATATCTAAAGACCAGGCTAAAAGGTCAGTAGCATCCCGAACCGCGCGCGATTCTAGCAGCTTTTAAAGGCGTGTCTTTAATGTGTAGAGCAAATCGAGCGCTTTACGTGGCGTCATGTTGTCCAGATCGGCCCTGGAAAGGTCATCCAGCACCGGGTGCGGCAGGCTGGCAAACAGGTCGCTTTGTTGTGGCGCAGGCTTTTTGCCAGGCTTCGCAAGTGGCACTTCATGGGGCAGGCTGGTGGTCTCCAGGCGGCTCAAATGCTCGCGGGCACGGCTGATGACTTCACTCGGTACCCCCGCCAGTTGCGCCACGGCCAGGCCATAACTCTGGCTGGCCGGGCCCGGAAGAACATGGTGCAGGAACACGATACGTTCATTGTGCTCGGTTGCGCTCAAATGCACGTTGGCGACCAGCGGTTCACTTTCGGGCAGTACCGTCAGTTCGAAGTAGTGCGTGGCAAACAAGGTGTAGGCGCGCAACTGGGCCAGACGTTCTGCTGCAGCCCAGGCCAGGGACAGGCCGTCAAAGGTACTGGTGCCACGACCCACTTCGTCCATCAGCACCAAGCTGCGTTCGGTGGCGTTGTGCAAAATATTGGCGGTTTCGCTCATCTCGACCATAAAGGTCGAACGGCCACCTGCCAGGTCATCACTGGAACCGATCCGGGTAAAAATTCGGTCAACCAGCGACAGCTCGCAACTGGCTGCTGGCACAAAACTGCCGATATGGGCCAGCAATACGATCAATGCAGTCTGGCGCATATAAGTCGACTTACCGCCCATGTTAGGACCGGTAATCACCAGCATGCGGGTGTTGTCATCCAGCCCCAGGTCGTTGGCCACAAACGGCGTAGTCAGCACTTGCTCGACCACTGGGTGGCGACCCTGGCTGATGCGCATGCACGGCTCTTCAACAAAGCGCGGGCAGTTCAGGTCCAGGTTCAGCGCACGCTCGGCCAGGTTGCTCAGCACATCCAGCTCGGCCAGGGCGGCGGCGGTGTCCTGCAGCGGTGCGAGGTGGCCGATCATCTCTTCGAGCAATGCCTCATAGAGCATTTTCTCACGAGCCAGGGCACGGCTCTTGGCCGACAGGGCCTTGTCTTCGAAGGCTTTCAGCTCCGGGGTGATAAAGCGTTCGGCGCCTTTGAGCGTCTGGCGGCGGATGTAATCGGCCGGAGCCTGTTCGGCCTGTTTGCTTGGCAGCTCGATAAAGTAGCCGTGGACCCGGTTGTAACCGACCTTGAGGTTGGACAGGCCGGTGCGGGCTTTTTCCCGGGCTTCCAGGTCAATCAGGAACTGGCCGGCGTTTTCGCTCAGTGCCTGCAACTCGTCCAGCTCGGCGTCATAGCCGGTTTTAAGCACGCCGCCATCGCGGATCACCGCGGGTGGGTTGTCATTGATGGCTTTTTCCAGCAGTGCGCCCAGTTCGGGGTAGGTGCTGGTGATCGTGGCCAGTTGCTGCAAGTGCGGCGCTTCGAGGCCGAGCATGGCGTCTTGCAGTTCCGGCAGCGCGTTCAAGGCATCACGCAGGCGGGCCAGGTCGCGGGGGCGCGCGTTGCGCAGGCCGATACGGGCCAGGATCCGCTCCAGGTCACCGATTTCCTTGAGCTGTGGCTGCAGCTTTTCAAAGCGATAGCCATCGAGCAGGCAGGTAATTGAAGACTGGCGCGCCAGCAGCACGCTCAAATCGCGCAACGGACGGTTCAACCAGCGGGTCAGCAAGCGGCTGCCCATCGAGGTCTGGCAACGGTCGACCACTGATTGCAGGGTATTGTCGCGACCGCCGGCCAGGTTGGTGTCCAGCTCCAGGTTGCGGCGGCTGGCGCCATCGAGCACCACGGTGTCGTCCAGGCGCTCATGGCGCAGGCTGCGCAAGTGGGGCAGGGCCGTGCGCTGGGTTTCCTTGGCATAGCTGAGCAGGCAGCCTGCAGCGCCGATGGCCAGGGTCAGGTTTTCGCAGCCAAAGCCTTTTAGATCCTGGGTTGAGAACTGCTGGCACAGGCTTTTCAGGGCCGAGTCACGCTCAAAGTCCCACGGCGCACGGCGACGAACGCCACGACGTTTTTCCGCTGGCAGGCCTTGTGGCCAGTCATCCGGGATCATCAGCTCAACCGGGTTGATGCGCTCAAGCTCTGCCAGCAGGTTTTCCCAGCCCTTGATCTCCAGCACCGAGAAGTTGCCACTGGTGATATCCAGCACGGCGAGGCCAAACAGACGCTCATCGCCCAGCACCGCGGCAATCAGGTTGTCGCGGCGCTCATCCATCAGCGCCTCGTCACTGACGGTGCCCGGGGTGATGATGCGTACGACCTGACGCTCGACCGGTCCTTTGCTGGTGGCCGGGTCGCCGACCTGCTCGCAGATCACTACCGACTCCCCCAGCTTGACCAGCTTGGCCAGGTAACCTTCGGCCGCATGGTAAGGGATCCCGCACATCGGAATCGCCTGCCCGGCAGACTGGCCACGTGCCGTGAGGGTGATGTCCAGCAATTTGGCGGCTTTCTTCGCGTCTTCGTAGAAGATTTCGTAGAAATCGCCCATGCGATAAAACATCAGCTGGTCAGGGTGCTGGTTCTTCAGGCGCCAGTACTGCTGCATCATCGGGGTATGGCTGGACAGGTCGGAAGTATTTTTACTCATCAGGACTTAGGCGGATTCGTTCAGAAGTGGGGGAAAGGCAGGCCGTGGCCTGAGGTTTTCGCAATGGGCGCAAGGTTAACATGTCAGCCCCTTGCATCTACAGGTGCGCACCGGGCGCGCTGACTGGCTGCTATAAATAGAAGAAATAGCATTTGCCATCAATAAACACCGCCAGCACTATTGCCGCCATGTCAAAACGAACTGTTTCAACCGTCCTTAAAGAGCTGCTGGCCCGGCACGGTATCAGCGCGATGGCGCTTCACCGCAGTACGGGAGTACCGCAACCTACGTTGTCGCGAATATTGAGCGGCAAAATTGCCGATCCTTCCGACAGGCATATCTCCAAAATCGCCGAGTATTTCCACATCAGCACCGATCGCTTGCGCGGCCGGGAGGATGTGCGGGTGCCTGAAATCGAGCTACGTCACCCAGAGTTGCGTGATATTTGCCTGTGGGATGACGACACCCCGGTGGCGGACGATGAAGTGTCCATTCCATTTTTGCGTCAGGTTGAACTGGCCGCCGGCTCAGGGCGCTTTGCCATTGAGGAGAGCGAACGCGCCAGGTTGCGTTTCGGCAAGCGCAGCCTGCGCCATAACGGCGTGGAGTTCGATCAGGCCAAGTGCGTGACCGTACGCGGCGACAGCATGCTGCCAGTCCTGCGCGATGGCGCAACGGTGGGAGTCAATGCGGGCAAACGTACCCTTGACGAAGTGGTTGATGGCGACCTGTATGCGGTCAATCACAATGGCCAGTTGCGGGTGAAACAGGTGTATCGCCTGGCGGGCGGTATTCGTTTGCGCAGTTTCAATCGCGACGAGTTCCCGGATGAGGACTACGCCTACAACGATCTCGAGGATGAACAACTGGTCATTCTTGGTCATGTGTTCTGGTGGGGCATGTACGCCCGCTAACCATAAGTCTTGGAACACCCTGTGGGAGCGAGCCTGCTCGCGAATCAGCTTTCGCGAGCAGTATTTTCACCCAACCAACAGACAATTCTCACCGTATTTGCAGGTCTTGGCCGACTTGTTGAAATTGTCCGAATAAATATATGCACTGGTGCATTGACTGTATATCCATACATGCATGGTCTTTATTCCATTGCGGCCAACGATGGATCTCAGGCAGGGGTATGACGTTTCAGCCAGACCGGAAATTGGCGCTTATCAATAAGGACACAGGAGTGATCACATGATGAATGAACCGCAAGTCTTACTGGAAATGCCGGTTTTACTGGTCATCCTCCTTGCCTTGGTAGGCGGCGTTTTTGGCGAGATGTGGCGGGCAGACAAGGACGGCACCAGCGGATGGCCACTGATGCGGCGCCTGGCGTTGCGTTCGGGCGCGTGCGTGGTGTGCGGTGTCTCGACCTTTATGCTGCTGTACTCGGCCGGGATGTCGATTCTGGCCGCAGGGGCCCTGGGTTGCCTGACCGCACTGGCCGGTGCAGATGCGGCAATCAGCCTGTACCAGCGCTGGGCCGCGAAGCGGCTCGGGGTAGACGCTGCGCCCGGTGACTCGCGGATCGAGCCGTAACAGGCGCTTTTTGGTGTAGGTTATGGCGCAGACCCGCCATCAGGAGAGGACAGTGGATCAAATATCTCAACTTGCGTCTGAACTCGGGCTGCTGTTAAAGGCTCTCAATGCCCAGGTGACAACCGCCGAGTCCTGCACCGGTGGCGGCATTGCCGAGGCCATCACCCGTATTGCCGGCAGCTCGGCGTGGTTTGAGGCAGGGTTTGTGACCTACTCCAACCAGCAAAAGACCCGGCAACTGGAGGTTCCCGAGCCTTTATTCACCCGGGTGGGGGCCGTCAGCCGCGAGGTGGTCGAGGCGATGGTGCAGGGTGCGCAGGCCCAAAGCGGGGCGCGATTTGCCGTGGCGGTCAGTGGTGTGGCC
>NZ_WIVQ01000239.1:0-686 GCF_009600545.1 Pseudomonas sp. FSL R10-1339
CGTTACGGCAGGCACTGCCAAACGTCATACGCATTGCGACACCTTCTTGGCCCGTCCGGGCGGGTTCCTTTCTATTCGTTATGCGCTCCCGTGTTACTAGTAGCAACAACCGGTCTAACGATATTTTCGCGGCTAAAATCCGGCGGCAGCTCGAGCCCGCAATTTCATGACGGTTCGCGCTGAAAGTCCCCTAATGTCCTCGCCATGAAAAACCATGTGCGCCCGATGCGACTTGGTTTCCGCGTCCCAATCATCCAGATCATCGATCAGGAAGGCGTGATTGCCTAGGTACGCTGCCGCCAAGTCAGCGGCCAGGCTGCGGGCGGGTTCGCCTGCCGTTTCGAAAACCCAATCCAGAATGTCACTCATCTGCTCGGCGGGTGTCCGCGGCACAACACCTTTGGCCTGATCCTGGACGAATGCGTTGTAAAGAAGTGCGCCAGCCTCGGGATCTTCTGCAGGGTTGCCCGGGCAGAGCCTGGGCTCCCAGGGAATCTGATACATCGATTGGCCGAGAACGTCCTGCAGGACGTAATCCGATGGCTTTACCAAACGCTGCATGAGATGGCTCCTTGAAAAAATCGCATGGTAGCGCATCCCGAGCAGCCAAAAGCTGCTCGGATAAACCGCCACCTCTGGTGGCGTGAACAGCCTGACAGACGCCTCCCGAGCCCACGAGACGCTCA
>NZ_WIVQ01000240.1:0-749 GCF_009600545.1 Pseudomonas sp. FSL R10-1339
GCCCGAACTCGCGCCGCTTCTCCCAGTCGATCAGGGCAAATTCCCGATTGCCGTACATGGCGTGCCACCGGGGATCTATCGTCAGCGTGTACTCCTCGCTGGCCTCGTCGTAGTCGAAGCCTGCAATCAGGTGCAGCGTGCGGGTTTTGCCAATGGACAGCTTGGGCTTGCCATCCGCCTTCGTGACCTCGATCACCAGCATGGCAAAGGAAAGCGCCTTCATCGTGCGGTGCAGCCACTTGTATTCGTAATTCCCGGTTTGGCGTCCGATCTCCCGGAGGAAGGCAGCGCGGTTGATGACAACCGGCGTTCCCAGCGGCTGGCGCTGGGCTTCCTTCATGCACTGCATCCACACGTCCGCCTGTGCTTCGTCCAGTTGCTCGCCCCAGAACCGGATTTCCGCATCGCCACGGCTCTGCAAAACGGGCTTGACCTGGCTATGTGGTTCGGCATCGCCCGCATGAATTCATCCATGCCTGGCAGGAACATTTGCCGGGGTGTTTCTGCGGCCTTCTGCTCGGCCTGCGCTGCCACTTCGGCGGCTTTTTGTTTGACCCACTCCAGCGGGTCGCGCTTGCTCTTGGTATCCTCAATATCAGCCATTTTGGCCTCCTACATAGGTCATTTTGGTTAGGCGCTGGCCGGGGGGTCTAGCCCCTGCCTGCGCCGCTTTTCAGGCTACACCGACACACGCCCCCCACGCCCTGCGGGCTGGGGGAAAGATCAACGCCCAAGGCTGGGGCCACGGT
>NZ_WIVQ01000241.1:0-749 GCF_009600545.1 Pseudomonas sp. FSL R10-1339
GTTGTCCTGGTTGATCTGCGATGGTGGCGTGATATGCTTTCGACACGTTCAGGGCACTCCAGTGCTCTTATCGGGGCCCCCGTCGCTCCCTCTTCCGGCAAGTTGAATAGAGCACGGGGGTTTTGTTTTTTCTGGGGGCCAGCCTAACCCAAGGTGGGCCCGCTGCGCGACTTATGCCGCTTATGCTCCTGGATCACTTCCTGAGCGCGCGGCTCAAACCCTCTACGCGCTGCGCCAAGTCGTTCACCTGCCCGCTCAAGCTCTGCACCTGCTGCGACAGGGCCATGTTCTCTGTCTGGCTGCGCTCGTACTGGGGATGTAAGCCGGAACCCCAGAAATTTCCGTCACCCTAGTTGGGTGGGCTCAACACTCGTGTCACCAGCTACCTTCTGGAGAATCGAGCTCGGCCATCCCTCCCTGGACGGGCATCGCTCGACGATGTTCAACGGCTCCCTCACGGGGCCGTCGTTTTGTGGGGGCTATTCCATCCACAAGTCGTCGAGGTTCTTGAAGTTCCAGAGCGTCGGGTCTTCGGGGCCAGTGATACTGTCCTTGCAACTCGTGGCCGCCAGGTCGATGGTCTGCATCGGGATCGGCTCTCTCGAGCGTAGCGAGAAGAACACGCGAACCTTGGGAGTCAGCAGTGATTCCATTCCCGGCTCAACGACAACGGCCAGACGCTGAGAGGACAGGCGAACCAAGGAGCCGACGGGGTAGATGCCCACGGCCTTGACGAAGGCGTGGAAGAT
>NZ_WIVQ01000242.1:0-732 GCF_009600545.1 Pseudomonas sp. FSL R10-1339
CAGCTGTCACCGGTAGAGTTTGAAAAGCGTTACGCAGCGAGCCTGGAGAGTGTCTAGGAAACCCGGGGCGATTCACCCTGACCTTGCAGGCTACTGGAAGTCCAAAGAGGCTGTTGAGCGTGCTGTGGGCCAAAAGGCTAATTTTGCTGGGCACTTCGTCGTCACTTCGTTTGGCTGCGGGACTGGCTGCCAATCTACGGCATTTATCGATGTGAACAACGGCAAGGTCTACAAGGCTCCGATGCAGTTCCCTACCGACAAAACTGAACTGCCGAAAGTCAGTGGCGGGAAGGCTCATCAGGCTTCGAGCAACATGATTTTCATGTCCAGTCTCGACTACAAGGGCACTGACATGGTTCAGAGCGACGGGGTTGTTGTCTTCGATGAGAAGTCGAACAAATTTCAGACCGTAGCGAAATCCAAGCCTTACAAGCTCGAGATGGAATGATTTGAGGTGGTGTGGCTTCTGTGAGGTGCAATGCCTTGTAGAAGCCACTCCGCTGCGCGGGAAGGGTAGTGCGTGAGAGGTGATGAGCCGTCGCTTGTGAAAAAGCGGAATAAGGCTATTTAAGCTTCTCCAATTAAGTGCTCCCTGATAGCGGAATTTCTTCTTCGCTGCACGAACAACCTTACTGATTTGACCCTATCTGCGAAATTGCACCCCACTTGACCACCCGTTTGCATTCGACCTGACCACCGATTTGCATTCAACTTGACCAGTCATTTGCAACG
>NZ_WIVQ01000243.1:0-728 GCF_009600545.1 Pseudomonas sp. FSL R10-1339
CGCGAAACTTCATAGTTCCACCGCAAAGCCTCGCACACCAAGCCTTTCGGCAAAGCGACCCACCGCCGTCAGGCTGGCCCAGGTACGAATCACCTCCCGCCTCGACCGTACTGGAATCAGCCGCGAGTGCGGCCCGCCGAGGCGTACCGAAAACGTCCACTTGGTACGGGTGGTATCACGGCCGGCGACAAACTCCCTGACCGCGCTCTGTTGCACCAGGTGCTGCAGCGCGTCTTCGTGAATCCCGTCCCCGATCACAGCAGCAACGCCGTGACGCGCGCCTGAGCGGCGTCATCAATGATCAGGTACAGGCTTTCAATGTCGGCCGGCTTAAGCACCTTGAGCTCTTCCAGCATCTCAACAAAACCTTGCGCCCGCTCGCTGGCCAGATGCACCTGCAGGGTGTCGGCGGCGAGCTCGATGGCATTCATTCGACGGCGCAGTGTGGCCAGCACTGCAGGCGACGTACTGATCGCGGCTAACGGGTCGCTGCCGTTACCGTAACGGCCGCTCATTCAGGTACCACTCCGGACGGGCCGCCCAAGGTGGCCGCTTCACAGGCAAACACTGCAGCCTGTGGTGGGGGCAGCGCTCCGGCGTCGACCACGGCGTTTAACCAGTCCCAGAATCGAGTTACACAGCGCGTCTGTTGCTCAGCCACTTCCTGCAGGTGATCCAGTAACTGCGCCTCCAACATCTCGGTCGAGGTGGCCAGCATTTGCGGCTGC
>NZ_WIVQ01000244.1:0-727 GCF_009600545.1 Pseudomonas sp. FSL R10-1339
GCGGTGGACGAGGCCCTGGAAGAGCCGCTGCTGCTGGCACCGCGCCTTGAACCGAGCCTGGCACCCTTGCTGGCGCGACGCCTTAACCGCCCCGGCAGCCCGCCACTGATCCGTACCATGATCGACGCCAGTTTGCAGCGTCGCCTCGAAGACTTGCTGCTGGGCTGGCGCGCCCGTTTGCCCGATCACACCTCGGCGGCCATTGTGGTGGTCGAAACCGAAAACATGGCCGTACGCGCCTATCTGGGGTCGGTGGACATCAATGATGCACGCCGCTTTGGCCATGTCGACATGATCACCGCCATGCGCTCGCCGGGCTCGACCCTCAAGCCGTTTTTGTACGGCATGGCCATGGATGCTGGGCTGATTCACTCTGAATCGCTGCTGCAGGATGTGCCGCGGCGTTATGGCGACTATCGTCCGGGCAACTTCTCCATGGGTTTCAGCGGGCCGGTATCGGCCAGTGCCGCGCTGGTCACTTCGCTCAACTTGCCCGCCGTACAACTGCTTGAAGCCTATGGGCCCAAGCGTTTTGCCGCCGATATGCGCAACGGTGGCGTGCCCTTGAGTTTGCCAGCACTGGCCGAGCCCAATCTGGCGCTGATTCTGGGCGGCGCCGGCAGCCGTCTGGAAGATCTGGTCAGCGGCTACAGCGCCCTTGCACGTGAAGGGCGCAGCGCCAACCTGCGGCTGCAACCCGACGACGAACTGCGCGAGCGGCACATGC
>NZ_WIVQ01000245.1:0-710 GCF_009600545.1 Pseudomonas sp. FSL R10-1339
AAGCCTTTTTGGTTACTTTTTCGGCGTCTGGAAAAAGTGACTCGCTGTAAGAGCGAAACCAATATCCCAGTTAGACATGAATGCCGGATATGTACTCAACGCTCCAGTTAAACAAACAAGATCAAGCAGGCCGCAACCGCCAGCCGAGTACATCCATCAGATCGCACCCGTCACGCAGCAATTGCGCCGAAACAATAGCCAGATGTTTGAGATCAACGGAATCAGCCTCTTGCACTTCACGGCTGGAGAACGATTCCATCAGTTGGGTGACGGCCAGTACGCGAGCGGCGGCGTTGGCGTGAAGTACGTCGAGGGGCGCGTGACGGTCGATCAATAAAGCGGGGATGGTGCAGTCGATGGCAGTAAGCGGGACAAACGGTGAGTCAGTCATAGGTAAACCTCTTGGGTAATCGTTTGAGCCATTCATTTCCGTCGCCAAACGAAAACAGGTGGCCGCTGTACGCGGGTTGGCGAACCGGTATACCCAAGGAAACCCGGCAGACCCGAAGATCTCCCACGCACAGCTGCCATAAAACGTAGCGAGAAAAATACACGCTCCGACACTTATAGCAATTCCGTTTTTTCCTTAGGTAGTTTACAGGTCGCCAAACCCGCCCGCCTTATCGGCGAGCTCCGACTATAAGCGTCGTCCCCTCGCCCCAGCAATTGGCAAACCTGTGAGAAAAATCCCGAAAAAACGTGAGCTTGTA
>NZ_WIVQ01000246.1:0-677 GCF_009600545.1 Pseudomonas sp. FSL R10-1339
TCGACTGTCGCCTTTTTATAGGCGTGTGATCCTGGCTGCTTGCTGACCAACTCCAGCTCACGCATCAGCCTGCGTACCTTAAACCGTCCAATTTGCTCACCTTCTTCTTGCATCATCAACGTGATGCTTCGACTGCCGGGAGCACTTCGGCCCTGGGTGAACAACTCGCTCACTCGGCTACGCAGCCTGAGCCGCTCAACATCTGGTGTTCGCCGCCTTAGACGATGCGCGTAGTACCCCGAACGAGCGACCTCAAACGCCTCGCACAAGCAGTCAACAGGCTCATGGACGCTTAGCTGATTGATCAGCGCGTACGCTCGAGATCTTCCGACATCAAGAGCGCGGTAGCCTTTTTTAATATTGATTTCTCGCGCTCGAGGCGAGCAATCCGAGCTTCCAACTCCTGGATTTTTTGCTGCTCTGGTGTCAGGGCCTTGCTCTGGGGCGTGACGCCGGTGCGCTCTTGCTGAAGCTGGTCGACCCAGCGGCGCAGCGCCGACTCACCAACACTCAGTGAACGACTGGCTTCGATGAAGCTGTAGTTTTGCTTGAGCACGAGGTCGGCAGCCTCGCGTTTGAATTCAGCGGAAAAGGTACGGCGTTGTTTGGTCATCTGACACCTCGATCTGGCGAGTATTCTCGCCTAAAAGGGTGTCCGGTTTCATTAGACCACTACA
>NZ_WIVQ01000247.1:0-674 GCF_009600545.1 Pseudomonas sp. FSL R10-1339
TACTGGCGCAGCGCTTCAGCGTCGTAACCCTTGTCAGCCAGCAACCAGCGGCAACGCTTGCGTGGGCGACCGCGCAGGCTGGGTATGCAAGCCTGATCGAGTAGCGGTTGGGCATAGGCTATATCGCTGGCTTGTCCGCCTGACAACAGGAAACGCAGAGGCACACCATTGGCGTCGCACAGCATGTGAATCTTGGTCGTCAGGCCACCCCGGCTGCGCCCGAGCGCGTGGTCTTGCGGTTCTTCAAATCCCCTTTTTTCCCGGCACCTGATGAGGCCCGGGTTGCTCGTACGGCAGTGGAGTCGATCATCCATGTTTCCAAGTCAATCAAACCCTGCTCATTCAATCGGATATGAAGACGCTTGAGCATCTGATCAAAAGCTCCGCAATCACGCCATCCCCGGAACCGTTGATAGATCGTTGACCAAGGGCCGAATCGTTCGGGCATGTCTCGCCAGGCTGCGCCAGAGCAAAGCACCCAGAGAATACCGTTTAGCATCAGGCGATCATCGGCCCGAGGGCGCCCGGTGCGCTGATTTTTGGTGAAGATATCTGCAACCAGATCCCAGGCTGCGTCGGGGAGTTCATACCGCTTTGCCATCTTGGCCTCCTGGCTTTAATGGCGGTGTATTTTACAGAAAATCGTATTTCTTGGGTTTACGTACAGAGCCTAG
>NZ_WIVQ01000248.1:0-670 GCF_009600545.1 Pseudomonas sp. FSL R10-1339
TTACCATGCAATTTTCGCCTAGGAGCAAACCTTATGCAGCGTTTAGCCAAACCCTCGGACTACGTCCGGCAAGACGTTCTCGGTCAATCGACCTACGTGCTTCCCTGGGAGCCGCGGCTGTGCCCGGGAAATCCTGCGGACGATCCGGAACTGGGCGCGCAGCTCTATAACGAATTTGCCTGCAACGCCGCTCAGGGCGTGACACCGCGATCACCAGCCGAACAGCTGTCTGACATCATCGGTTGGGCCATAGTTACGCCTGGAGAAGCCGCACGCAGCTTGGCGGCTGACCTCGCGGCGACCTACCAGGGTAAGCATCAGTTTCTAATGGAGGATTTGGAGCTTGGGGATGAGGAAACCAAGCCGCACCGAGCGCACCTGATTTTTCACAATGAGGATATTCGTGATCTGTCGGCTTCACGAGTGATGGCTTTACGTGAACGTATGGTTTTTTAGGTTTATCTATTCATAGCTATAAAATTTAATAAACTGGCAGTTGTGATATATAAAATCGGCGGATATTCAATGAATTATTATGCATCTCTTGGGAATAAAAGTTGTGTCGCAGAAGTTATCGATCCTTTCTTTTTAGCCAAACACATGGATCTTGATTTTAAGAAAACTGGATTGATAAATTTTGATTCCTTGAAAGAAATACATACTTATATAG
>NZ_WIVQ01000024.1:0-58343 GCF_009600545.1 Pseudomonas sp. FSL R10-1339
CGCTGGTTGCTCATGGCACCTCCTAATGGGCCTCATTTTAAGGCTTGGAGATGTCTACGAAACTAGGGGCGATTCATCAAGCACATAGAACAACAAAAGCAAGTAATTAGAAAATGATATCCAACATCTTTATTAAAAATAGGATGCACCCTAGTTTCTAATGAGAATTGCCTCACAAAAAATAAAGGCAAAATAACAATGTGTCTGTGCCGTTTTCATCGAATCTCCACGCCAGAACGGCACAGCTTCCTGGACTGTGTAATTATTGCCGCCACAAGAAAGCACGCTTACGTGTGGGGTAATAATCAGAATGGATATTTTTCAGGCGATGCGGGTGTTTGTCCGCGTAGTCGAAACCGGCAGCTTTACCGCTGCGGCGCAGGCTCTGGGTTATTCAACGGCGCAAACCTCACGGTTGCTGTCAGAGCTTGAGTCCTCGCTGCAAGCACGGTTGCTGCAGCGCAGCACACGGCGCCTGGCCTTGACCGAAGTGGGTGCGCGTTACCTGGAACGCTGCCGGTTGATACTGGGCGAGATTGAAGATGCAAATGCTGAAGCAGCGGGGGCGCACTTGATCCCCCGTGGCCATTTGCGTGTGCAATCAACTACAGGCCTGGGGATCCAGCTACTGGCACCGCTGGTAGCCCGTTACACGGAGCTGTATCCGCAAGTCCATGTCGATCTCACACTGTCACAACGCCAGCCCGATCTGCTTGAGGAGGGCCATGATCTGGTGATTACCCTGTCGGCCCACCTGCCGGACTCGGAATTGATCGGCCAACCGCTGGGCAGCATCTTCAGTGTCATCAGTGCTGCGCCTTCCTACCTCGAGGGTCGGAACATCCCGAAGGTTCCTGAGGATCTGCACCAACACCGCTGCCTGCATCTGGTTGACCCATTGTTTACCGACAGCTGGACCTTTCGTGATGATGAGGGCGAGCAAGTCATCCGCCCTGGTAACGTATTTCAGGTCAACGTGGCCGAGGCCATGGCGAAGGCCGCCGAGGCCGGGCTTGGAATCTGCCTGCTGCCTGATTATGTGGCGGTGGGTTCTTACCAGCGCGGCTCACTGGTGCGCCTGCTGCCGCATTATCGGCTGCATGAAAAAAACATCTATGCACTCTACCCTTCCCGGCGATTTCTGGATGCCAAGGTCAAGACCTGGGTCGAGTTTTTGAAAGAAGAGATACCCAAAGTGCTTGAAAGACACCAGGCCATCGTCGATGACCCGGCGCATTGGGCTTAGACGACTTGAACCGCCGTGCGCAGATGCTCGCGCAAGGCGATGGCGGTGCGATCAAACTCCAGTGGTGTCACTGAAATACCACCCTGGGTGACCACGCGGGTTTCGGTATCCAGCGCTTCCGGGTGCTGGTGGCGAGTGATGCTGAGCCAGTAATACTTGGCTTCGCGAAAGTCGGTACGCTCGATGGCTTCCACCCCGTCCATGCGACCGGCGCCCTGGCGGGTGATCTGGATCGGGCCGGCCTCATCGGCAGGCACGTCAGGGAAGTTGATGTTCAGGCACGCCGACTGCTCCCAGCCCTTGCCCAATAGTTGCCGGATAACACCAGGAGCCAGTGCACGGGCCGTTTCCCAGCGTACCGAGCTGCGGCGGGTAAAGTACTGGCTCAAGGCGATGGATGGAACGCCCATCAACAAGCCCGTCATGGCAGCACCCACGGTTCCTGAAAACAGGGTTTCAACCCCAAGGTTGGCACCTTTGTTGATGCCGGAGAGCAACAGCTGCGGGGGTTTATCCAACAACTGCTGCAAGGCCATCGCGACACAGTCTGCCGGTGTTCCTGAAACCGAAAAACGCCGCTCGCCACGTTTTGTGACGCGCAAGGGGTGGTGAATACTGATTGCCGTGGATATACCGCTCTGGTCATGGTCAGGCGCCACGACCCACACTTCGTCCGCCAACTCACGGGCCACCGCTTCCAGCACTGCAAGGCCTGGTGCGTCGATCCCGTCGTCGTTGGTGATCAAGATTCGTTCGAGTCGAGCGTCTGGCATGAGGGGGCTCCTTGTGTGGGATGAAGCAGCTGCAAGCTATCAGATAAAACTAGCTTGATGCTTGCAGCTTGCAGCTTGCAACTATCCCTTAAATTCCCTGCAGGGCCAGATCCATCGCGAAATAAGTCAGGATCATGTCGGCACCGGCACGCTTGATCGACCCAAGGCTCTCGCGAACGACGCGGGCCTCGTCGATGGCCCCGGCCTGGGCGCCAAACTTGATCATCGCGTATTCGCCGCTCACCTGGTAAGCCGCCAATGGCAGATGCGAGGCCTGGCGGATATCGCGAATAATGTCCAGATAGGCACCGGCAGGCTTGACCATCAGCACATCTGCGCCTTCCTGCTCGTCCAGCAATGACTCACGGATTGCTTCACGGCGATTCATCGGGTTCATCTGATAAGACTTGCGGTCGCCCTTGAGCGCGCTGCCCCCAGCTTCACGGAACGGGCCATAGAGGGCCGAGGCAAACTTGGTGGAGTACGCCATGATCGAGGTGTCGGTAAACCCTGCACCGTCCAGGGCGCTGCGGATGGCCTGCACCTGGCCGTCCATGGCCGCTGATGGCGAGATAAAGTCGGCACCGGCCGCTGCGGCGGCAACTGCCTGCTTGCCCAGGTTGATCAGGGTCGCGTCATTGTCGACGCCGTGGTCATGCATCACGCCGCAATGGCCGTGGGAGGTGTATTCACAAAAGCAGGTGTCGCTCATCACCACCATGTCCGGCGCGGCATCCTTGCTGATACGCACCATGCGCGACACCAGGCCATCTTCACGCATGGCATCGCTGCCGGTTGCGTCCAGATGATGGGACACACCGAACAGCATCACCGACTTGATACCCGCACGGGCGTAACGCTCGATTTCACCGGCCAGTTTTGACTCGGGAATACGCATCACACCGGGCATGCTGGTGATCGGCACAAAATCGTCGATCTCTTCTTCGACAAAAATCGGCAGCACCAGATCATTCAGGCTGAATTCGGTTTCCTGAAACATGTCGCGAAGGGTCTGGGAGCGGCGCAGGCGGCGCGGACGTACAGCGGGGAACTGGTTAGGCATCATGGTTCCTGATGGGCAGATTCAAAAAACAGACGAGCCTTGGCTCAATGGCGCAACAAATACAGGATTGATCCTGCAATTGCAAAACATCCGCCCGGCCTGCGGCCGGTGGTCGCGGGGTGTTTCTTGTGGGAAATGCCGGGGCTGACAGCTACACCTCATTGCCTGTATCGCGAGCGAGCCCGCGCACAGGCCAGGGCAATCGGTCATATGCTTGAACATTTCGTTAAAAAGCGTAACATTGCCGACCATGATACTCGAACAGCTCAAAGCCCTGGGCAATGACACTCGCATGCAAATGATGGAGTGGCTCAAAGACCCGCTCAGCAATTTCCCGCCTCAGGATCACGGTGATCCTGCCATCGGCGTGTGCGTGACCCATCTGCAGCACAAGGCCGGATTGTCGCCCTCTACTGCTTCGGCGCATTTGGCTATCTTGCAGCGCGCCGGCTTCGTCCTGACCACCCGCATCGGCAAGTGGACCTACTACCGACGCAATGAACAGGCGATCGATGACTTTGCGGCTAGGCTGAAAATCGAGTTGTAATTTTTAATTATACGTTTCGTTATTTCGCGCAATGTAAAAATATGAGGAAGCCCCATGAGCACCAAAGCAATTTTCGTCCAACCTGGCGGCGGTTATGACAATGTAGTGGTTGGCAGCAGTGAAGCGCGCGCCCCCGGGAACGGCGAAATCACTGTACGTTTGCACGCCAACTCACTGAACTACCATGATTTTGCTGTCGTAAGCGGCATGTGGGGTCCGAGCGAAAATCGCATCCCCATGGCCGATGGCGCTGGCGAAGTAATTGCCGTTGGCGCCGATGTCAGCGAATTCAAGGTGGGAGATTCGGTGGTCAGCACCTTCTTCCCGGACTGGATCGACGGCACCCCTCTGGTGGAAGGTTTTGTTACCGTACCCGGTGATGGCATCGACGGTTATGCCCGCGAGCAGGTAACCGCCAAAGCCACGTCCTTCACCCTGGCACCCACCCGCTGGAGCCATGCCGAAGCGTCAACCCTGACTACAGCCGGCCTGACCGCATGGCGCGCATTGATGGCCGACGATTCGCTCAAGCCGGGCGACACGGTATTGGTGCAAGGCACCGGCGGTGTTTCGATTTTCGCCCTGCAGTTCGCCAAGATGGCCGGTGCAACGGTCATTGCCACCTCCTCCAGCGATGAAAAACTGGAGCGCCTCAAAGCGCTGGGCGCAGACCACGTGATCAACTACCGCAAGGACACCCACTGGGGTGAAACCGCCCTGGCCCTCACCGGCGGGCGCGGTGTTGACCACATTATTGAAGTCGGCGGCCCTGCGACACTTGAACAGTCGATGATTGCCATCCGTGTGGGCGGGCATATCTCGATCATCGGCATCCTCAGCGGCGTTAGCGGCGCAATGAACTTTGTCCCGATACTGGTCAAGCAAGCCCGCCTGCAAGGCGTGCTGGTCGGTAGCCGCAGCCAGCAGCAAGACATGATTCGCGCCATCAATGCCAACGGCATGCGCCCTGTAATAGATCGCCACTTCCCCCTGACGGACATTGTCGAGGCTTTCAAGTACCAGGAAACCAACCAGCATTTCGGCAAGATCATTCTGGACATCTAACCGCGACATCGCCGATGGCGCATTGACAGTGCGTCATCGGCTTCTCTAGATTCAGGCTTTTGCCCAGAGAGCCGAGTCTGATGAGCCTTGAATCCGTACGCGCATTTTTTCACGCCAACGCCCCTGACCTGCACATCATCGAATTGGCCACCAGCACCGCGACGGTCGCTCTGGCGGCCGAGGCCCATGGGGTGGAACCTGGTCAAATCGCCAAAACCCTGGCCTTTCGCGTCGGCGAACGCAACGTTCTGCTGGTGGCCCGCGGCGATGCACGTATCGATAACAAAAAAATCAAGGATGCCCTGGGCAGCAAAGCCAAAATGCTCGATGCCGAAACCGTCGTTGCCTTGACCAGCCATCCGGTGGGGGGTGTTTGCCCATTCGGCTTGGCCACCGATCTTGCCGTGTACTGCGATATTTCCCTGCAAAGCTTTAGCGAAGTCATGCCTGCAGCCGGGGCCACGCATACGGCGGTGAAAATTTGCCCGACACGCATGGCGGATCTGGTTAACGCGCAATGGGTCGATGTGTGTCAGCCCCTACCTGCCGCCTGAATTCCAGGAAAAGGCTCTGGAACGGGCATCTGCGCGAGGTTGATTGTCTGACAATGTAGAAAATACAGTTGCGATCGATTATCATCCGCTGTTCGCGCAGCATCCTGCAACCGTCTATCAACATAACTAAAACGTCGCAGGGTGCTGTTTCAAGGGAACGACCTGAGGCGCTCATGCACCGCTTTACTTTCAGCAAATCATTGATTTGCGCAACACTGGGGATCGTCAGCCTGCCGTCTTACGCGGCATTGCAACCGGCGTCAGAGGCTGCTCTGGCTGGCGAAACAGCAAAAAACTGCCATTTCAACAAAGACACCAGCACCGACTGCACTACCACGTACCGCTATACCATCCTGACCAACAATGGCCGCGAGATGCTGTCGCGCATCGACTTCAGCTTCCCCGAAACGGATCGGCTGGAGATCATTGACGCCCAGTCGACACAACCCGGTGGCAAACCGGTCGCGCTGGCCCCCTCGCAAATCGATACGCGCATGGCCCCCAACCCCGACCAGGGTTTTCAGCGAGCGCGGCAAACATCGATCGCTTTCCCCAACCTGCGCATCGGCACCCGTATCATGTACACCGTGCGTGAGCATACGGTGGCGAAACCGCTGATGGAGCACTTCCACTACCCGATGATGTTCGGCCCTGCCCCCGTGCGCTCGGATGCCTTCAAAAGCACGTTCACCGCTGAGCAGCCGATGGTCTGGCGCAGTGAGTTGATGGAGGACTTTACCTTCAACCCCTCTTCCGACAACAAGACCCTGGTGATCGAGCAGCAAAAACCGCGCTTCGTGAACTACATCAACGAAGCCGGCAACGCCTATATCCGCCAGATGCCACGGGTTGAAATCGCCAGTTCCAGCCAGGTGCAGGATCACTTCGGCAACCTCGCCGCGCGGTATCAGCAAATCCTCGGCGCCAGCCTGCCTGCGGGCGCCGCCAAGGTTGTTTCGGGCCTCAAGGGTTTGCCTGCCGCCGGGCGAGTGTCAGGCGTGATGCAGTACATCCACGAGCAATACCGTTATATGGGTGACTGGCGCGCCACAGATCGTGGCTATGTACCCTTTACCTTAAAGGAGATCGAAGAGCGCGGTTACGGCGATTGCAAAGACCTGTCCGTATTGCTGACTGCCATGTTGAAGGCCAGCGACATAACCGCGCAAACCGCCTGGGTCAGCCGTGGCAGCAACCCGCTTGGCCTGTTGCTGCCTGGCACAGGCGCAGCCAATCACGCCATCGTCAAGGCTCAAGTCAACGGCCAGGTCTGGTGGCTGGACCCTACCAACCCGGTGTTTATGCCGGGGCGCAGCATGCCCGATATCCAGAATCGCTGGGCACTGGTCATCGATGCCGAAGGCAAGGTGTACCAGGACCATATTCCGGAAGAACAGCCGAGCCTGAGCATGGGCGTGAAGAAGTTCGAACACTTCAATCGTGATGGCCAGGCCCGCACCACGGCTGAAGTACAGATGGGGCAAATGACGCTGATGCAGCTCAGCTACGCCGACACAGACTCCGGGGTCAGTGCCACCGACCTGAACCTGTGCAACCATTTCGGCAAGGAAATCGGCGACTGCAAGATCAGTCGCGAGAAAACCGGCTTTGTCGTACCCGAGCGATACAAGGTGCAGGCCACGCTGACCAACCTTCGGCCACTGGAAAACCTCTCCGGGCAGCAGGTATACAAACCCGCCTTTGCGAGCGAGCGCTGGGACAGCCTGATGAACTATCGCCGCACCGGTCAGCTGGCGGATTTGTACATGGCCGATCCGGAGACAGTCACCTACGACATCACCCTGTCAGGGGCCGAGGTTGGCAAGGAGATCAAGACCTGCAAGGTGAACTCGCCGTGGTTTGATATGGAGCTGAGCAGCAAGCGCAGCAAAGAGGAGTACCGTTACCTGTACTCCATGACGCAAAAGCACAGCTGGTTGAGCCATGACGAAATCATGAGCGCGCCATTCGAAGCAATGCTCCAGCAAGCCCGTGCCTGCAACGAAAACATGCAGCAAGTGGTGCAACTGGTCACCCGCAGCTGAGTGCTTTGCGCTGAGCCACAAAAAAGCCCGACCCCATTGCGGGGTCGGGCTTTTTATTGGCTTAGGCGATGGCGGTATCGACCAGTACCTGCGCTTCCTCAACCAGACGGCTGAGGTGCTCGTCGCCGATAAAGCTCTCGGCGTAGATCTTGTAGATATCTTCAGTGCCCGAAGGGCGTGCAGCAAACCAGCCGTTTTCAGTCATGACCTTGAGCCCGCCGATGGCCTGATTGTTGCCCGGTGCATGGCTGAGGATTTGAGTGATCGGCTCACCTGCCAGCGTGGTCGACTTGACCTGCCCGGGCGACAGCTTGCCCAACAGCGCTTTTTGCTGCGGGGTGGCCTTGGCATCGACACGGGTGGAGAACGGCTGGCCCAGCTCTTCGGTCATTTTCTGGTACAGCTGAGAAGGGTCGCGACCGGTACGCGCCGTCATTTCAGCAGCCAGCAACGACGGAATCAGGCCGTCCTTGTCGGTCGACCAGACGCTGCCGTCCAGACGCAGGAACGAGGCGCCGGCGCTTTCTTCGCCGCCAAACCCCAGCGAGCCTTCAAACAGACCATCGGCAAACCACTTGAAGCCTACCGGCACTTCATACAGGCGACGATCCAGACGCGCGGCTACCCGGTCAATCAGGCCGCTGCTAACCACGGTTTTGCCCACGGCGGCATCGGCGCGCCATTGCGGCCGGTTGCGGAACAGGTAGTCGATGGACACAGCCAGGTAGTTGTTCGGGGCCAAAAGACCGCCCGATGGCGTAACAATGCCGTGACGGTCGTGATCCGGATCACAGGCAAACGCCACGTCGAAGCGTTCTTTCAGGCCGATCAGGCCCTGCATGGCGTAGCTGGAAGACGGGTCCATGCGGATCCGGCCATCCCAGTCCACGCACATAAAGCGGAACGTCGGGTCGACCGAGGTGTTCACCACGTCCAGATCAAGGCCGTAGTGTTCGCCGATCGCCGACCAGTAGCGCACACCTGCGCCACCCAGCGGATCTACGCCCAGGCGCAGATTGGCGCCGCGCAGGGTGTCCATGTCGATCACGTTTTTCAGATCGGCAACATAGGTATTCAAGTAATCATGACGATGGGTAGTGCTGGCTTTAAGGGCCTGCTCGTAGCTTATGCGCTTGACCCCGGCCAGCAGGGCCGCGAGCAGTTCATTGGCCTTGGCTTCAATCCACTTGGTGACATCGGTATCAGCCGGGCCGCCATTGGGCGGGTTGTACTTGAAACCGCCGCTTTCTGGCGGGTTGTGTGAAGGCGTAATCACCACGCCATCAGCCAGCCCGCTGGTGCGGCCACGGTTGTAGCAAATGATTGCGTGGGAAATCGCTGGCGTCGGGGTGTATTCGTCGTCAGCGGCTATCATGGTTTCGACGCCATTGGCGGCAAATACTTCCAGAGCACTGGCGCCGGCAGGGGTAGACAGCGCATGGGTGTCGATACCGACAAACAGCGGCCCGTTGATTCCCTTCATTTGACGATACAGGCAAATGGCCTGGCTGATAGCAAGTACATGCCACTCATTGAAGCTCAGTTCAAATGAACTGCCGCGGTGCCCTGAAGTACCAAAGGCGACACGCTGGGTCGTGATGGCTGCATCGGGTTGACCGGTGTAATAAGCGGTCACCAGTCGCGGAATATCGACCAGCAACTGAGCCGGGGCCGGCTTGCCCGCAAGAGGACTGAGTGTCATGCAAAACCTCGGTAAATTAATGATTCGCAGGAAAAAAAGCAGTTTACTGGCTGTTCGACCCTGGTGCGAAGTAATCTATCCGTACCCGGTGGCCGAACGGGCACTTTAATCGACTGTTAGTTGTCTGAAGTTGATCCCGGGCAGGTTGTTTAATTCAACTGTAGGTATATTTTTAGCTCTGAAATAAGGAAAGCACCATGAAATCACTGGTGATCAGCGCAGCCGTATTACTGTCTTTGAGTACGCTGTGCAGCGTGGCCAACGCCGCCAAACTGGAAGATGTCGCTCCCTATCCAAAAGCCGAAGCAGGCTTTAGCCGTCAGGTCATTCATTTGCCCAAGCAAAAGAATGAAGACGACTACAAGGTACAGATCATCGCGGGCAAGACCCTGCAGGTTGACTGCAACCAGCAGCGTCTTGGCGGTAAGCTGGAAGAAAAAACCCTCAAGGGTTGGGGCTACCCGATGTATCGCCTGAACAAGGTCAGCGGGCCCATGAGCACAATGATGGCTTGCCCTGAAGGCAAGGCGCATCCCGAGTTTGTGCCGGTGGTCGGTGAAGGCTTTATGCTGCGTTACAACAGCAAACTGCCGATCGTGGTGTATGTGCCCAAGGATATTGAAGTGCGCTACCGTATCTGGTCGGCCTCCAAGCAGATCAAGCAGGCTGTGAGCGAGTAAGCGCTTTTATTTTTCATTGTGAGAGCTGGCTTGCCTGCGATGCAGACGACGCGGCTGAACGGTCAGACCGCGTTGATGCCATCGCGGGCAAGCCCGCTCCCACATTGATGAGTGTTATTGCAACCCCACGCGATACAGCATGCCGTCATCCTCATCGGTCAATACATATAAATAGCCATCAGGGCCTTGGCGCACATCGCGGATACGGGCATTGAGATCGCCGAGCATGCGCTCTTCATGCACCACCTTGTCACCGCTCAGTTGCAGGCGTATCAGGCCCTTGTCTGCCAGGGCGCCAATAAACAGACTGTGCTGCCAGGGTTTGAAGCGATCTGAATCATAAAAAGCCATGCCGCTGATACCCGGGGATTTTTCCCATATGTGGTGCGGAACCACAGTGCCTTCGACGATTTTGCCCTGAGCTTCCGGAATCGGCTTGGAAGGGTAGTCAATCCCGTGGGTTGCCAGCGGCCAACCGTAGTTTTTACCGCGCTCGATCAGGTTGATTTCGTCGCCCCCCTTTGGCCCGTGTTCGTGGGTCCACAGGGTCCCGGTCCAGGGATTCAGCGCCGCGCCTTGCTGATTGCGATGGCCGTATGACCAGATTTCCGGCCTTACCCCCTGCTGCCCTGTGAAAGGGTTGTCCTTGGGCACACGCCCGTCAGGGTAAATGCGCGCAATCTTGCCTTGCAGCTTGTCCAGATCCTGTGAGGTCGGACGCTGGTTGTTTTCCCCAAGGGCGATAAACAAGTAGCCATCGCGATCGAACACCAGCCGTGAGCCGAAGTGGTTACCGGTAGAGAGCTTCGGCTGCTGGCGAAAGATCACTTCAAAGTTGCTCAATCGGGTCAAATCATCCGACAAGCGCCCACGCCCCACCGTGGTACCGGCCTTGCCGTCTGCACCACCTTCGGCGTACGACAGATACACCAACCGGTCTTCACCGAAGCTGGGCGACAACACCACATCGAGCAGGCCACCCTGCCCCTTGGCCCACACTTGCGGCACACCTGAAAGCGGTGCGGACAATTTACCGTCAGGGCTCAAAACTCGCAGATTGCCCGCCCGCTCGGTAATCAGCATGCCTTGCCTGTCGGGCAAAAAGGCCAGTGCCCAGGGATGATCGAGCCCTTCGACCACCGGCGTGACGGTAACGGCCCCGGACTCGGAAACAAACGTATTCTGCCCATCGGCATGGGCCGTGAACGCCATACCGAGCAGCGAAGTGGCACACATTGTGGCCAGCAGGGTTTTTCTCAACATCAACTATTCCTTGTTCGTTTAAGGTTTGTCCCGCGGCTGCAATGAGGGTGCGGTCGGCTTGATTGTCGGTGGCACTGGCGGGTTACGCGGGTAACCATTGCCTATTTTGCCGTTATCAATGCCCTGGGGTTGCACCGCAGGCGCAATACCCTGGCCACTTGCCCCCGGCACGGAAGCACCGGTGCCCTGACGGCTGTTGGGGTTGATACGGCGGATGGGGTTGTTAACAGGCGGGGTGTTGGTGATCGGGGTGTTTTGCGCCAGCTGCTGATACTGAGCCGGCAAAGGTTCTGAAAGGGGTTGCGCCTGTAGCTGGGTGGCGAGTACACCCCCCAGCAGCAGGAATGCAAAACTGGTTCTGAACGTGTTCATCACGCCCTCCGTTTTTGATCGACCTTGAACCTTTGAGGGCCCTGCGCGTAACAGGTTCGATTGCAAGGTGTACAAAACGTGTCAGCTATCGGTTTCAGGGCCGATCACAATCACCGTCGAGTCTCTGGCTTGCGCCAGCAATGCCTCGCGGCAAACCTGATAACAATCTTCGATATGGCCATTGCCCACCAGTTTCATCACACCAAAACTGATGGTTGCCGCCACGGCCTGCCCCACAAAAGGGACAAAGCGAACCACGGATTTGGTCGCCACTTTGGTGCCCATCTTGCGGACCAGGGACATGACCAGCGTACGGCTGATGAATTTGCCGATCACTTCACTGCCAATACCACTGACAGCCACCACGATCAGACGCTTGGAACGTGAGTCCATCTGTTCGATCTGATGTGGGGTAAGGCCGAACTTGCTGTTGATGGCCGGCAGCATTTCAACCAGCAACGCGACATCCGTACCGATATCAAGCCCCGGGATGGGGATCGCAGCCGCACCTGCCGAGACGGCCGAGCGCTTGGTGACCATGGAACGGCACTCGTCACGAATACGGTCAAGCTCAGCTAATGACTTGATTAACATAGGGTTCCCCGACAGATAGAGATAAAAAAAGCCTAGTCTACTACGCCCTTTTGACCAGTAAGGCAGGCCTGTCTTTATGTAGAGGGGTTACAGCGCAGGAAATTCACAACGGCGAGGAGGTTATTGGCCACATACGGGCCAGGATTGCACCGCAGAGGCCTGTACTCGCGTGAAGTACAGGCCGGGTTTGGGTTAAACGTCTTTTTTGACTTTTGCCCACTCAGCCTTGAGCTTGGAGACGAAGGATTCTTTAGGGGTTTCCTTGCAGGCCGTCACCACCAAAGGAGTGATTTTGGCGATACCGTCTACATCCAGCACCGCATCTTCAACTTTGCCCTGTTTGTTGATGGCTTCGCCCAGGCCAACGGCGGTCGGCTGGAAGCTCTCATCCACGGCCAGGAAATCCGCGCACGTCCATTTTGCGACGGGTTGTTTGGTTTCAGCTTGTGCAAGTGTGGAAAGTGCCGCCAAACCCACAACGCCAACTAACAAAATGTGCTTTTTCATATGCCAATATCCCTATTATCAACGATTAAGTAACATTAGTTCTGCCGCAAACAACATAGTAGTGGATGGTGTATCTGTCTATTGTTGCGACAGAATCACCTTCATTGCCTTCTCCTTGGCTGCGTTCCCGAACACCTCGTAAGCCTGGAGGATGTCTGTGAGCGCAAAGCGGTGCGTAATCAGCTTGCCCGCATCGATTTTTCCGGACTGCACGGTTTTCAGGAGCAGAGGGGTGGTATTGGTATTGACCAGCCCGGTTGAAATTGTGACGTTCTGGATCCACAATTTTTCAAAGTGCAACTCGACACTTTTGCCATGTACGCCCACGTTGGCGATGCTGCCGCCCGGGGCTATCACTGATTGGCAGGTGTCAAACGAGGCAGGAATACCCACCGCTTCAATCGCAACATCCACCCCGACGCCATGGGTCAGCTCAAAAATACGTTCAACCGCGTTTTGCGTATTGATATCGATGATATCCGTGGCCCCAAAACGCTTGGCGACCTCAAGCCGGTTTGTATCACCATCCACCATGATCAATTGGGCCGGCGAGTAAAATTGCGCGGTCAACAGCGCTGCCATACCAACCGGCCCTGCCCCCACGATCACTACACTGTCGCCGGGCTTGACCTTGCCCGCGAGCACGCCAATTTCAAAACCGGTGGGCAAGATGTCACTGAGCATCACCAGAGCTTCTTCATCAGCCCCGGCGGGAACTGGGTACAGACTGTTATCTGCGTGGGGAATGCGTACTTTTTCGGCCTGGGTTCCGTTAATCAAGTGCCCCAGAATCCAGCCTCCATCCGCACAGTGGGAATACATCTGACGTCGACAATTGGCGCAGCTGCCACACGAGGTGATGCAGGATATCAATACATGATCGCCGGGCTTGAAATTGCGCACGGCCGAGCCGACCGCTTCAACCACCCCCACACCTTCATGCCCCAAAACCGTGCCGCGGGTCACTTCGGGAACATCGCCTTTGAGAATGTGCAGATCGGTGCCACAAATGGTGGTGTGCAGGATGCGCACAATGGCATCGGTCGGCTTGTCGATGACCGGATCGGGGATCTCGGCCCAGGCTTTTTCGCCGGGCCCCTGGTAGGTGAGCGCTTTCATGATGGCCTTCCTTTACCTGATCAAAAATCATCCGTGGCTGCCACTCAGGTCCCCCTGTCTGGCAGCCGCCAAAATCACTGATGCAGTTAAGCAGCCTTTTTCTGCTGTGCCCTTGCCACAGGTCACAAAAAGGGTTTTCGGACTAACGGTGCGGGTGCACGGTAAATGACACCAGTTTCACTACAATGGGCCGCACCACCAGGATGCACAGGAACGCAACCGGCATTGCCAGCTGATAAGCATGAAGCGCATTGCTCAGGTAATCTTCCTCAATGCCGGAGTTGGCTGCGGTGATTACCAAGGACATCAGAAAGGCCATGATCGTCGACATGTAGAAAGCAAAGACATAAGGCGTAGCCCGCGCGGAGAGCTTCATGCGCTTCGACGAAAGTACGGCGCTGGATGTTTTGGAGGTCATAAAAGGCCTTTTTTGAGCATGTAATAAAGAGATGACGCACCTTAGCAAGATCAAAAACGGTCAACTAGACGTTCTAGGACACTTACTTTATAAAGAAAATCTTACGAATAACCTGTAGAGCCCCTCATGAATCTGCTCGCGGCGATTGCCAGCTTTATTAAAGTGGTCGAAACGGGGTCCATCGTGGGCGCGGCAAAAAATCTGGGGCTCAGTGCCGCCGCCGTCAGCCAGACCATCAACCGCCTGGAGGAGCACCTTGGCGCTCGGTTGCTGCACCGCACCACGCGCAGTATGGCGCTGACAGAAAGCGGTGCGTTGTACTACGCAAGAGTCAGACGCGTCGCTGCAGACCTTGAGTCTGCACAAATGGCCATCAGCGCTGGCGAGACAGAACTGCAAGGGCGTTTGTGCATTGCATCGACCTCCGCGTTCGGCCGCCATGTACTGGCTCCCTTGATTGCCGGTTTTGCGGCACGCCACCCGCGCCTGCGCCTTGAACTGTGCACCACTGACGGCAAAATAAACCATATCCAGGACGGTATTGACCTGAGCCTGCGGATCAAGCCGCAGCTGGAAGAAGGCATTGTTGCGCGAAAGATCGCTTCAGTACCTTTTGTGGTGTGCGCCTCCCCTGCCTATCTGGAGCGGGCCGGTATCCCACGCAGCCCTGAAGATCTTCAGAGGCATGCCTGCCTGGCCTTTCGCTATCCGCTTGACGGGCGCTTGTTGCGCTGGGGGTTTTTCCGCGAGGGGGAGCATTACTATGTAGCGCTGAACTTCACGGCTATCAGTGACGATATCGACGCACTGACCCAAATGGCCATTTACGGTGCCGGGATTGCCCGCCTGGCAGAGTTCGTGGCTGCCCCCCATGTCGATTCAGGCCGGCTGATTGCACTGCTCAAACACAGTCACGACTCGAGCCAGTCCTGCGTCGAGCCACTGGATATTTATGCCTGCGTACAGGATCGCTCTGCCCTGACGGCCAAGGTCAAAGCGTTCATGGATTATTTGACGGAGAACCTGGACAAGAGATGGCTTAGTGCTACTACCCCAATAACAACCGCCAACTTGCACTCACTTTCAGCTGCGCACTAAAAAAGTGCAAAACTCGTTTAGATGACCATCTAAATTTAATACATTCGAAACAATTTAGTGCAGCTAAAACTTGAGCATGGCGACATTCCTTGCCAGAAAAACACCCTCATACGGAGTAGTCCATTTATCCAAAAGTGCTGATACACTCAAAATATAAAATCTTTCAAGGATGAATAAGATGAGTACTGTAACTAAGCGCGGCTGGAAATGGGCTTATCGCAAGATGCGCGACCTGCACTGCACGCGGCCTTCGGCCTTCTACCGAGCGACCTTGTACGTACTGCGCGGCGATACGGGGACCTTTATGTGTGAACTCACCCGTAAAAAAATCCGCATCAGCCGCTGATGCTGCCCACTTTATAAACTTGCAGCATTGCTTACTAACACTGCAATTCAGGGCATGGCTTTTAAATTGTTCACCCCTACAAATCAAAGGCATTGATTGTCTCTTTGAATGATTGACCTCTGCACGAACTTCGCCCGACTACCGGGGCTTGCAGTTCCAAGGTGTGCATAAAGCACCCTATGAGTGACGCTGCCCACCATGATTGAATATGGGCCTTTCGCAAGATGCGCCGCTCATTCACATCGGCTTTCTACAGGGCAACCCTGTAGGCCATACGCGGAAATACCGGCAGATTTGCCTGCAAAAAAACCCTATGCAAATTCGTATTTGCCGCTGACGGCTTCTCATAGCCTCCATTAAAAGCAGGCTTCTCACGGGCCAGGCGAAATCCTTGGGCCGCTTGCGCTTCAAAGAGAGGTACCTGTCATACCAAACCAGGGTTTTGTGCAGTCAGCCAGCAAACACACTGAATCAGATGCCCGGTGCCATACAACTGTAGCCATACCTATGAGACAATACGCTCAATGTCCGGTTTGAATCCCGCCTTCATTTCCCAGCAGCTTGGCCATAGCGTCCAAATGTTGCTGTCAACGTATGCGCATTGGTTCGACTCAAGCTCAGATTGGAGCGAGCTGGAAAAGCTCCAAATTGGTCCCATATGGGTACCGGCTGAAACCAGCGAACTCTAAGCTATTGATAGGTAAAGTAATTGATCTCCACAGCAAATATCACGATGCAGTTCGGCGCAAAGCCGCTATTCGAGAACGTTTCAGTAAAATTTGGCGCCGGTAACCGCTACGGCCTGATCGGTGCCAACGGTTGCGGCAAGTCCACCTTCATGAAGATCCTCGGTGATGACCTTGAGCCGTCCGGCGGCCAGGTCATGCTGGAGCCGAACGTGCGTCTGGGTAAATTGCGCCAGGACCAGTTCGCCTACGAAGAATTCACCGTGATCGATACCGTGATCATGGGTCACGAAGAGCTGTGGAAGGTCAAGGCCGAGCGCGATCGCATTTATTCGCTGCCGGAAATGACTGAAGAAGACGGCATGGCCGTAGCCGAACTCGAAACCGAGTTCGCTGAAATGGACGGTTACACCGCCGAATCCCGTGCCGGCGAGCTGTTGCTGGGCCTGGGTATCGGTATCGAGCAGCATTTCGGCCCGATGAGCGAAGTGTCGCCAGGCTGGAAACTGCGCGTATTGCTGGCTCAGGCACTGTTCTCCGATCCTGAAGTAATGCTGCTCGACGAACCCACCAACCACCTGGATATCAACACCATCCGCTGGCTGGAAAACATTCTGACCCAGCGCAACAGCCTGATGATCATCATCTCCCACGACCGTCACTTCCTGAACAGCGTGTGCACCCACATGGCTGACCTGGACTACGGCGAGTTGCGTCTGTTCCCGGGCAACTATGACGAGTACATGACCGTCGCGACCCAGTCGCGCGAGCAACTGCTGTCGGAAAACGCCAAGAAGAAAGCGCAGATCAACGAACTGCAAGCGTTCGTCAGCCGCTTCTCGGCCAACGCCTCGAAATCCAAGCAGGCCAGCTCCCGCGCCAAGGCAATCGACAAGATCACCCTGGCCGAGGTCAAGCCTTCGAGCCGTGTCAGCCCGTTCATTCGCTTCGAGCAGAACAAGAAGCTGCACCGTCAGGCTGTGATTGTCGAGCAAATGGCCAAAGGCTTTGATGGCAAGACTCTGTTCAAGGACTTCAGCTTCACCGTTGAAGCCGGCGAGCGCGTTGCGATCATTGGCCCGAACGGTATTGGCAAAACCACCCTGCTGCGCACCCTGGTCAACGAACTGACCCCGGATGCCGGTACGGTGAAGTGGACTGAAGCCGCCGAACTGGGCTACTACGCCCAGGATCACGCTCACGATTTCGAAGACGACATGACCCTGTTCGACTGGATGGGCCAATGGACCCAGGGCGAACAAATGGTGCGCGGTACTTTGGGCCGCATGCTGTTTTCCAACGATGACATCCTCAAGTCGGTCAAGGTTATTTCCGGTGGTGAGCAAGGGCGCATGCTGTTCGGCAAGTTGATCCTGCAAAAGGCCAACGTGCTGGTCATGGACGAACCGACCAACCACTTGGACATGGAATCCATCGAGGCGCTGAACCTGGCACTCGAGAACTACCCGGGCACCCTGGTATTCGTCAGCCATGACCGTGAGTTCGTATCCTCCCTGGCCACTCGTATTATCGAGCTGAGCCCAAGCGGCGTGATCGACTTCAGCGGCACCTACGATGACTACCTGCGCAGCCAGGGCGTTACGTTCTGATTCAGGCACTGCCTGATCAGCTATAACGAAAACCCCGTCCTGGTGATGGGGTTTTTCGTTTCTGGCCTTTAGCCACTCGCGTGAGGCCTGATACAGCGCAGCGCCTTTATCGCGAGCAAGCCCGCTCCCACAGGCTGTGTGCGTGGGCCAATATTACCGTTAGCCTGCTTTCTTTTATCCCGGGGCCGCGCCATCATGTCGGTTACCGATCGCCAGCCGGACTCCCCGCTAATGCCCGCGCAACACCCTTCCCCTGCAAGCTCCCTGTCGATCACCCTGCAGATCCTGTCGATCGTGTTCTACACCTTTATTGCCTTTATCTGTATTGGCTTGCCGATAGCCGTTTTGCCGAGCTATGTGCATGACCAACTGGGCTTCAGTGCGATCGTCGCAGGGCTGGCCATTGCGTCGCAGTATCTGGCCACCCTGCTGAGCCGCCCCTCAGCCGGGCGACTGGTCGACAGCATCGGCACCAAGCCCGCCATCGTGTATGGCTTGACCGGCATCGCCATCAGCGGCGTGCTCACGTCCCTGGCCGTAGCGCTGCAAGACTGGCCACTGTTGAGCCTGGGCGTTTTGATTGTCGGCCGGGTATTTCTCGGCATTGCCCAGGGCCTGATCGGTGTCGGCACCATCACCTGGGGCATTGCCCAGGTGGGATCTCAACATACCGCCAGAGCTATCGGCTGGAATGGCATTGCGTCCTATGGCGCGATCGCCATTGGCGCGCCTCTGGGCGTGGTGATGGTCGACCGGCTGGGCTTTGCCATGCTGGGTGTAACCCTGTTGCTGCTGGCGCTGGCAGCCTTGGGGCTGATTCGCAAAAAACCGGCAATCCCGGCGGTCGCTGGCGTGCGCCTGCCCTTTTGGTCAGTGTTTGGCCTGATTGCTCCCTATGGCATCAGCCTGACCCTGGCCTCTATTGGCTATGGCACGCTGACCACCTTTATCACCCTGTTTTATATTGACCAGGGCTGGGACGGGGCTGCGTATTGCCTGTCAGTATTTGGTGTGTGTTTTATCCTGGGCCGCCTGATCTTTACCAACAGCATCAGCCGCTTTGGTGGCTACAACGTGGCGATTGCCTGCATGAGCATCGAAACGCTGGGGCTGGTCATGCTGTGGCTGGCACCCAGCACCGCATTTGCCCTGGCAGGGGCAGGGTTGACCGGCTTTGGCTTGTCCCTGGTGTACCCGGCCCTGGGTGTCGAAGCGGTCAAGCAAGTGCCTGTTTCCAGCCGCGGCGCCGGGTTAAGTGCCTATGCCGTGTTTTTTGACCTGGCACTGGCCATCGCGGGGCCGATCATGGGGGTTATTGCGCTGAACATGGGGTACCCGTGGATATTCTTCAGTGCAGCGGTGATGTGCATTCTGGGATTACTGTTGAGCGTTTGGTTGTCAAACCGAAAAACGCGTTAAAACTTCTTCTGACATGGCGAACTGATTACGCTCAGTAATAATCGGAAAAAGTTAAATCGTTTAGCCATCATTGTGCGAAGAGCACTTAGGGATATTATTTTCTGCGCTGTAATACCAATTATTTTGGATAACACTGCAGAGTATCATATGAAAAAGTATCTAACGATAATGGCAGTACCTTTTTTGTTCATGGGCCTGCAAGCAACAGCCCACGCGGAGTCCAAAGATTTTTATGACTTCCCGCCGGGATGGCCGTGCTGCCCGTTCAGTGATGCGAACCTTAAAACCAATATTCAGCCAATGAAAAATGCCACTGACACGTTACTGCAAATTCAGGGCGTAACTTTCGACTGGAAGGACGGTGGCCGTAAAGATATCGGCGTTCTTGCCCAAAACGTACAAAAAGTTTATCCGCAGTTGGTGCGCGAGGATAACAATCAGTTACGCGTCGACTACGAGAAACTTGTCGCCCCCCTGATCGAATCAGTGCGCGAAATGGATGCGCGTATCAAACAACTTGAAGCCGCGCAAAAATAGAACTAACAGTGGCGAGCGCCCAACCGGCCAACAGGGCAAGTCTGGTGGTCGGTTGAAGCGGTTCTGCCCTGTGCTGCAGGTTCCAGGACCTTGCTGAAAAACCTCCCCGCCTCATAAATCAGGTCACGATGGATGTCTTCTCGATCAACCCCTTGAGCATCCGTGCATAAACCGGGCATAACCGCCATTTGCTCGTCGCTGCAGGGCGCCATGAAGACGAAGTGCCCGGCACCGGGGATCATCTTGAACTCAGGTTCCACGGGCAGCTTGCGCGCCAGGGCATCGGCATTCTTATCGGGAAACACCAACTGATCGTTGTCACCGCTGTACAGCAGCACAGGCACATTCACATCAGCCAGGGTTTGCCGGCCGAACATCAGGCTCAAAGGCGCCATCAGCAACAGGGCTTTTACGCGAGGGTCCGAGACAGCGACCAAGTCATCACGATCGGCGATCAACTCGCCCTTGGTAGTACAGGCATCACGGTCTTCAGGGCGTTCCTGGCAATAGCGGCGCAGTCGATCCAGGTCAGGCTGGGCGCCGGCCAGGATCAACGCCGTTTCGCCCCCTGCCGAGTAACCGATGACCCCTGCTTGATCGTCTTGCACATAGGGTGACAAATCGTGATCGGCCAGAGTCGCGCTGATCGCAGCAGATATTTGCATCGGCCGCCCATAAAGGTTACTCAGTGTGCCCAGACGGCTGTGATCCTTGTAATTGTCGCCAGGGTGCAGCACGGCGACTACTACAAACCCCTTGCGCGCCAATGAGGTGGCCAGGTCATGCAACGCCAGTGGCGTGCCGGTGTTTCCATGGGACAGCATCAGCAGCGGATAACGGCCCATGGCGATTTTCGCGCCTTCGGTGGCTTGCACTTCGTAGCTGCCCATCTTGCTGACGCCTTCGGGATCCGTGGAAGGATAAAAGGCAATGGCGCGCATGGGCTGATCGTCCAGCGGATCGAGAAAGCTCAGGCGATGAAAACCCACGCTCCAGGGGTATACGGGCTCAGCTTGCACCATGACAGGGCAACCTGCGATCAACAACACCAGTACCGCACACAGACGCATCATGGAGGCTCACCTTCAACGGTGCATTGCTCGACAGCATCACACTCTGCACAACCCGGGCCAGACGCAAAAAACTCCGTACCCCGATCCTTTTACAAAGACCAGAATACAGAGTTTAGACAGTGCTGCGCCTGAGATTGCTTACGCTGCGCTGAACAGATCCTGCTTGATATGCGCATGTGCATCGCTCATGGCTTTGCTGCGTACCTCGTCGCCATAGGCCAGGCCGTGGGCGCGGACAAATTCGACGTCGGTAATGCCCATGAAGCCCAGCATCACTTTCAAGTAATCTTCGTGAGCTACGCCGGTTTCCTGACCCGCATGCAGGCCACCGGAGGTCGATACCACTACTACTTTCTTGTTGCCGCACAGCCCTACAGGGCCGGCTTCGGTATAACGAAAGGTCTGGCCAGCAACTGCGATGCGGTCAATCCAGGCCTTGAGCTGGGTTGGAATGGTGAAATTGTACATCGGCGCTGCAATCACCACCGCGTCAGCCGCGAGAAACTGGGCCAGGGTGTCAGCACTCAACTGGGCTTCGTGTTTTTGTGCCGCATCACGCAGCTCGGCCGGAGTACCGGCAGCCACCAGGGTGGCGGCCGAGAAATGTTCAATGGCTTCAGCGGCCAGGTCGCGGTAGCTGACCTCTACTTGTGGATCAGCAGCCTGCCATGCCTTGACCACTTCGCTGCTCAACTGACGGGATGCCGAGTTGTCGCCCAGAATGCTCGAATCGATATGCAACAGTTTCATGGTGATCTCCAGATGATGACCGCCTCTGGGCGATCTCGATGGAGGGGATACTACCAATGAAAGCAATCGACGATAAGTTGGCCATTATGCGATAGTTCGTCCCACCTGCAGGACAGTGAGCACGCCATGCAAGACCTTAACGACCTTTACTATTTCGCCAAGGTGGTCGAATCCGGTGGCTTCGCTGCTGCCGGACGATTGCTGGGCATCCCCAAGTCACGTCTGTCGCGGCGCGTGGCCGAACTTGAAGAGCGTCTGGGCGCCCGCTTGCTGCAGCGCACCACACGTCAGCTCAAGCTGACCGCTGTGGGCGAGCGTTATCTGCGCCATTGCCAGGCCATGTTGCTGGAAGCCGAAATGGCCGACGAAGCCGTTGCCAGCATGTCCAGCGAGCCACGCGGCCCCTTGCGAGTGTCGTGCCCTGTGGGGCTGGCCCATGAATTTATGCCCGGGGTGATCAGTTCCTTTCTGCAGGCCTATCCCCTGGTGCAGCTGGAGGTCAACCTGCTCAACCGTCGCGTCGATCTGGTCACCGACGGCATCGATGTGGCCTTACGGGTGCGCGAAGAAGGCGATGAAGACCCGTCGCTGGTCACGCGGCGCCTGCGTCAGGCCCGCACCGTGATGGTAGCCACCCCCGAATTTGCCCGTAATTGGCCGGTTGATAGCCCTGAAGACCTGAAAAAAATCCCGCTGCTGGGCGCGCTCGAGGCCGATCGCATGGTTCACTTGCGCATGCTCGACGAGCACGGCAAGGGCTGCAACCTGGTGCTTGAAGCACGCCTGGGGGTTGACGATTTTATCGTGCGCAAAGCTTGCACCTTGGCCGGCCTGGGTTTCACCGTGTTACCCATGATGTATTGCGAGCAGGAGCTGCAAGACGGCCAGCTTGTTCAACTATTGCCCAAATGGACCCTGCCCGGTGGCTGGCTGCACGCAGTGTATCCCCACAGACGCGGGGTGATACCGGCCGTGCGGGCCTGGATCGACCACCTGGTTGAGTCATTCGAAAGCTGTGGAGACAAACTGCTATGACCGCAATGACCAAACAGGATGTAGCCGAATTCTGCCGAAACCTGCCGGGCGCTCAGGAAGCAGTGAAATGGGGTGGGGTCGAGGTTTTTTTTATCGACGACAGCAAGATGTTTGCCCTGTTCAACCTCAACAGCAACGGGCTTTCGTTCAAGGTCGAGAAAGAACTGTTTCTGGGCTACATCGATCGGCCGGGTATACGCCCGTCGCCTTATCTGGCGCGAGCGTACTGGATCAATATGCAAGCACCTTATCCGATGGGCGCTGAAGAGCTGCAGGACCTGTTGCGCCGTTCCCACCAACTGGTGGTGGGAAAACTGGCGAAAAAACGTCAGATCGGTTTACTGCTGTAACCGCAACAGCTGGAGAAACGACCTGTTCAGGAACAGGACGTCGATCCATACCACCTGATGCACAGCCACAATCAACCAGAACAACAGCTGATAAGACAATTTGCGGGTTTTGTGGCGAAACATTTGTTGCGCCACCAGTGCCCCTGGCCAACCGCCCAGCAGCTCAACCCCGTGCAAGATTTTCTCCGGCGTGCGCCACTGGCCAGCTGCGGCCTGTTGCTTGTCGTAGCGGTACAGGCCGAACGCCAGCAGGCTGGCCACTGCATAGGCCAGCAACGGCAGCGGGCTGCCCTCGGTGAGCAACACGCTCACCGAGCCACCAATCGGCAAGGCACACAGCACTAGCAATACCAGCAACTTGAGCTTCAAGCCACGCACCAGTGCGCCGTTATGCCCATTCCTCACGCTGCAGCTGCCGTCCAGTCAATCCAGCCGAACTGCCAGGTGGCCAGGATCAACAGGCCAAAACCAATACGATACCAGGCAAAAACGGCATAGCTGTGATTGGAAATAAACTTCAGCAAGGCGCGTACTGCGATCATGGCGAAGATAAACGAGGTGACAAAACCGATCGCGAATACTGGCAGGTCGTCAGGCTGGAACAGATGACGGTATTTGTAGCCGGAGTAAACCGCAGCACCGACCATGGTCGGCATGGCCAGGAAGAATGAGAACTCGGTGGCCGCTTTGCGCGACAGACCAAACAGCAGGCCGCCGATAATGGTCGAACCCGAGCGCGAAGTGCCGGGAATCATCGCCAGGCACTGGGCAAAGCCGATTTTAACTGCGTCTTTCCAGGTCATGTCGTCCACGGTTTCAGCGCGAATCACATGCTGGCGGCGCTCGGCCCACAGCATGATCACACCGCCAATCACCAGGGCCGTGGCCACGGTAATCGGGTTGAACAGGTACTCGTGGATCACATCGGCAAAAATCACCCCCAGCACCACCGCCGGCATCACCGCGATAATCAGGTTGGTGGTGAAACGACGTGCCTCGGGCTTGGTGGGCAAACCAACGACAACATCGATGATCTTGCGGCGAAACTCCCAGACCACAGCCAAAATCGCACCCAACTGGATGATGATGTTGAATGCCATCGCCCGCTCGCCGCCAAAGTTGAGCAAGTCGGCCACAATAATCTGGTGGCCCGTACTCGAGATCGGCAAAAACTCCGTCAAGCCTTCAACGACGCCCAAAATCAACGCCTGAGCGGCAGTCCAAAGATCCATTATTCCCCCATAAAGCCCTGCCTCATGCAGAGCTGATTAGTCTTGATTAAGGTGTTGCAGCCACGGCCCCGGAGCAGGATAAAAGTGCGACATGCGCCCCGACGCGCTGTGAAAAAACTGTCAGAAATCAATAAAGATGAAGCTTTGCCAATTTCGGCCGAGATCCTATCAGACACGTTCCACTTTCGCTGCTATGACATGAGCTCGGTCTCGTCTGACAGGCAAGTCTGAAAAAAGTTGTTCTGTGAATCACCACAAGAAGAAAAACCAGGAGTGAGCCTTTATGAATACCCTGCGCGGGTTATCCATCAGCCGACGTTTATGGCTGATCTTGATTGTGGCCATGGCCATGCTGCTGGCGTTGGGATTGCTGATGCTAAAACAGATACATGACGATTTGTATGAAGGTAAAGCCCAGAAAACCCGGCACGTGGTACAAGCGGCCAGCGGGGTACTCAACTATTACCAGGGCCTGGAAGCTGCCGGCAGCTTGAGCCGTGAAGCCGCGCAACAGCAGGCGCTGACCGTGATCAGCCAGCTGCGCTATGACCACGATGACTATTTCTGGATCAATGACCTGCGCCCTTATATGGTCATGCACCCCACCAGCCCCAAACTCGATGGCAAAGACCTGTCGGCCATCAAGGACCCGGACGGCTTTGCGATTTTCAACGAGATGGCCAGCCTGGCCAAAAGCAAAGGTTCAGGCATGGTGGACTACCGCTGGCCAAAACCGGGCGCCGAAGCGCCTGTGCAAAAAACCTCTTATGTACAACTGTTCGAGCCGTGGGGCTGGGTAATAGGCTCGGGCGTGTATATCGACGACATGCAGGCCGAGTTCCGCGCTCAAGCCTGGAAAGCCAGTTGGGCTGGCCTTGGCATCGCGTTGATCATGGCGCTGCTGGTGACCCTGATTGCTCGCAGCATCGTGCGACCGCTGCAAGAGGCCGTGCAGGCCATGGCCAATATCGCCAGTGGTGAAAGCGACCTGACCCGAAGCCTGGATACCCACGGCCGTGATGAGGTCACTTTACTGGCCCATCATTTCAATGCCTTTACCGCCAAGCTGCGCAATGTGATCAGCCATTTACAGGCCACTGCCACGGCACTCGACCAGTCCTCCACGGAACTGGGCAGTGACGCCAGCGACGCGCAACAACGCAGCCAACAGCAAGCCCTGCAAATGGATCAGGTGGCCACGGCGATCAACGAAGTCACCTACGCCGTGCAAGACGTGGCGAAAAACGCCGAGCACGCAGCCAGCGAAATGCGCGGTGCGCAGTCACAAGCCGAGCTTGGACAGCAGAATATCGATACCAGCCTGGAACAGATCGGCCAGCTGTCTGCCACCATCCATCAGGCCGTCGAGGTGATCCGCACCCTGGCCACGCAAAGCAGCGAAATTGGCAGCGTGCTTGAAGTGATCCGCTCGATTGCCGAGCAAACCAACCTGCTGGCCCTCAACGCTGCGATCGAAGCAGCCCGCGCCGGCGAGCAGGGTCGGGGTTTTGCGGTGGTGGCGGACGAGGTTCGACTACTGGCCCAGCGCACGCAAAAATCCACGGCCGAAATCCAGACCATGATCGAAGGCCTGCAAAAACACTCGGAAGCCGCCGTCAACGTGATCGGCAGCAGCAGTCGCGCTTCGCAGCTGACCATCGAACAGGCCACCCAGGCCGGGCAGAGCCTGACCAGCATCGGCCAGGCCCTGAGCAACCTCAACGACCTCAATGCCTCGATAGCCAGCGCCACCCTGCAACAGGCCCATGTCGTGGAAGACATCAACCTGAATGTGACCCAGGCCGCCGAGCTGTCCCAAGGCACCGCCCTGGCGGCAGAGCAATCAAGCGCTGCCAGTGCCCACCTCAAGGAGCTCAGCGTGCAGCTCAATGGGCTGTTACGTCAGTTTAAGGTTTAGAGGCAACCGCAAGCGGCAAGTGACAAGCAGCACGCTTGAAGCTTGCCCCTTGCAACTCGCCGTCAGGCGATGACAATGTCCGTGCTCGCCAGGGAGGCCAGCCCTACACCCACCAGGGTCACCGAGTCGCTGCCAAAGCTGAGCACGGTGTCATGCCCCGTCGCGCTGGCATGGGCCCGGTAGTCCGCGTTGTAGCCACCATCCACCCCCAGGAATACCAACTTGTCACTGGGCTGGTAGCCCAGCAGCGTGTCGTTGCCAAAATGGCCGCTGAACACAAAGGTGTTATTACCGCCTGCCGACTCCAGCAGGTCATTGCCTGCGCCGCCAACAAACACCGTATTGCCGTGCAAACCGATCAAGTGATCGTTGCCGCCCTGCCCCAGCAGCCAGTCACCCTGCTCACCGGCCGTGAGGGTACTGTCCGCAGCCCCTGCCTTGACCGAGTGAGTGTAATCAGTGCGGTCTTTGCCGGCCCACAGCCCCTGATCATCAACTCGATGGCTGACTTCGCGGTGGGTCAGGCCCAGCCAGGCGGGCTCTTCGGTTATCAGGAAACTGATATCACGGGCAATAGTGATCCCGCCGTGGCTATCGCGCACATACAAGGCGCCCTGCCCGTCATTGACCACATCCACGCGGCTCAACGATTGTTGCAAGTCCAGCGTATTGACGCCTTTGCCACCCAGAATGATGTTGTAGCCGCCACTGTCACGGAAGGTGTCATTGCCGTCGCGACCTTCCAGGAAGTCATTGCCGCGTCCCCCCTGAATCAAGTCATTACCGTCGCTGCCTATGATAAAGGTGCTGCCCTTGTGCGGTTCGGCGTTGCGATTGAGGTCCTGGACCCAGGTGTTTTCCCGTGCCGGACTGGACAAGTTGGCGACCACAATGGTCGAGTCCTTTTCGGTCAGGTCATAAAACGCCGAGTCGAAAATCCGCGTCATGCCGCTTTCATAGCCACTGGGCAAGTGGGTGATCCAGGTCGAAATATTGGCAATCGAAAAGGGCATCAGATTCCACGCGGTGGACGCGTAGTGATCATTGAAACTGACAATATTGTTGGTGGCGGATGGCTGATGCGCGTCATGCACGCCCAGCGACGACAGATTGAAATCCGAACCATTGAGGGCACGGAACACTGGGTCGTTCTCGTAGCCGATATTGAGCACGTTGTCGGTGCTTTCGCTCTGGGTGGGTGAAGCAAAGGCTATGTACTTTGAGTCGCGATAAAACCCCGCCCAATGATCGCCACTCAGGTCCGCCAGGCTGTTGACGGCCAGGCCGCCAAGGCTGTGGCCACTGACCAGTATGTCGCTGCCGCTCAACCCTTGCGCGCTGGCAAAGGTCGCCACTTTGCCCAGGAGCATGTCAAACGCGTTGGCGCTGTAGTTTTTAGCGTAATCGGCAGGCCCGATCGCTGCCAGCAAATCGCTGATGGCATCGCCGATGGAATCGCTAATCAGCGACTCACGCGGTCCGCTGGTGCCGCGAAAACCGATACCGATGGAAGTCAGTTGGCCATCGGCTGCGTACTTGCCGAGGATCTCCACCTGGGCAGTGCCGTAGCCGGCTTTTTCACCAAAAAAAGTCCCGCGCTGATCGACTTTGCCTGTGTAGCCCAACTGTTCTGCACTGATAGGGGTCCACCCGGCTTTTTCGACCGCCTCGCGGGCAAGCTTTTCCGAATCGGGGTTCCAGGGAATCCCCGGCACTACCCCTTGGGCATCGGTACCGCCGAGCAAGGCCTTGACCAGTGTGGCAGGCAGCCCGGTGCCAAGGCCATGTTGCTGGTAACCCACGGCAAAGCCGTTGTCCAGGTTGTGATAGCTGTACAGCATGATTGCCATCGCATCCTTGAACTGTGTTGCCGATACGCTGGAACCCACATCCTTGTAGTCAAACACTGCCATGGTTTTTCTCTCTTCGTTGATCAAATCAATATGCTTGCCCCGGCGCGATAAACGCTTCATCGACCCGTGCCAGGTCCTGCGCGCCCAGGGTGCCTGCGTAAAAATGCAGCTTGGTCCAGGCCAGCAGATAGTCGTAACGGGTTTGCGCAAGGTCACGCCGCGTGCTGTACAGCTGCTGCTCGGCGTTTAGCGCATCGAGGTTGACCCGCTCCCCGCCCAGAATGCTCTGACGGGTCGATACGACCAGCGCCTCGGCTGAAATCAGCGCTTTTTGATAAGCCCGTAGTTTGCTCACGCCCGACTGGCAGGCATTGAACTGGCGTCGCAGTTCAATAAGGGTTTCACGGGTTTTGCCTTCCAGCTCGTACTCCACTTGGGCCAGATTGCTGCTGGCTTGACGCACCGAGGCCGACACCCCGCCCCCTGCATACAGCGGCACACTGATTTCAATGCCGATGGTGTTGGTGTCGTAGCGCTGGTTGTAGGTGTTGCCACTGTCGGATTCCATCTTTCGCACGCTGGCATAGGCATTGAGTTTGGGCAGATGCCCTGCCCGGTTGCGCTCAACTTCGTACCTTGCCACTTCCAGCGCCTCACGCTGCGACGCCAGTATCGGATTACTCTCCAGTGCCATTTCATGCCAGCTCGAGAAACTCCCCGGTTCCAGCGGCAATGAGCTGAAACTGCGGGTCAATGGCGTCAGCTCATCGATATCCAGGGTGGCCACGCCAATCAACGCGCCCAGCTCGCGCAAGGCCGCATCCTGCTCGTCATGGGCCTGGATTTCCTCGGCAGTGGCCAGCTCGTAACGCGACTCGGCTTCAAGAATGTCGGTGCGGGTGCCCTCGCCCTGGCGAAACATGTGCTCGTTTTGCCGAAACTGCTGCTCATAGGCTTTTTTCTTGGCCCGGGCATTGTCGATCTGGTCTTGCGCAAACAACGCCTGGGTGTAATGGGTCAGCACCCGCACCAGCAGTTCCTGACTTTTGCTGCGAAATGTCTCATCGGCAAACAGCGATTGGGCCACACCTTTACGATAATTGGCGTACGCCTCGTAATCGATCAATGGCTGCTGCAAGGTCAAGGTCGAGCCATAACTGTTGTAGTTACGGTCGTCGTGGGTATTGCCACGCTCATTCAAATAGGTGGCCTGGGAGTTATTGCGGCCTTTGTTGTAGTTGTACGAGAGTTTGGGCAGCAGCCCGGCACGACCAATATTACGACTCTCCAGGCCCGCGTCCCGCGCCTTGATGGCGGCGAGGAACTCGGGATCATTGCGCAAGGCCTGTTCATATACCTGAAACGGCCCCAGCGCCTGTGCGCTGGCTGCGAGGCCCGCCCACAGCGCGAGGCCCAGGCCCAACATCGAAGCTATTTTCATAAATGGCAGCATCCTAGCGCTCAGTCAACGCAGACCCTGCGCGATCCAGCAGCGGTTTAAACAGGTAATTGAGCAGCGAACGCTCGCCCGTGCGTACAAACATCTCGGCCGGCATGCCAGGTTTAATCACCAACCCGTTGAGTTTCTCCAGCGCCTGATCACTCACCGAACTGCGCAGCACGTAGTACGGCATGCCGGTTTTTTCATCGAGCAACTGGTCGGCTGAAACCAGGTTGACCTGCCCCGACACACGCGGTGTGCTGCTTTGATTGAATGCCGTAAACAGAATATCCACTGGCAACTGGCTGCCCACCCTGTCCACCAGATGCACCGGCAGGCGTCCCTCGACCTCAAGGCGGGTGCCCTGCGGCACGATCTCCAGCAGGGTTTCGCCCGCCCGCACCACCGCGCCTTCGGTATGCACGCTGAGGTTGACTGCGATGCCATCAGCTGGCGCAGAGATTTCACTGTGCTGCAGGTCAAACCCGGCCGAAGTCAGTTGCTGCTCCAGGGTCAGGGTTTTGAGCTGGGCATCGGCCAGTTGGCTACGCACTTCCTTCTGATATTCATCGATGTGCTGCGCCAGTTTGAGCCGCGACTCCACAATACCCTGCTCGATACGCCCGCTTTCACCGGCGTTCTGCGCCAGATCCTGATGCACCTGTGACAGCTGCCGCTCGTATTCCATCAGGCGATTGCGCGGGATATACCCTTTTTCAGCCAGGGGGCGCAGGTTGCTCAACTGCTGGCGCAGGGAGTCGGCCTGCGCTATTTGATCGCTGCGCGCACGACGCATACCGTCCAGTTGCCGGGTTGCGCCTTCGACACTGGCCTTGAGCCCGGCCTGTTCACGGGCAAAGGCTTCGCGCCGGCTACTGAACAACTGCTCCTGCCCCTCCAGTACCAGGGCCAGCCGTGGGTCAGGGTCCAGACTCAATTCCGGCGGAAAACTCACCCGTGCCAGGTTGTCACGCTCGCTTTGCCAGCGCGCCTGGCTGGCCCAGGCCATGCGGTACTGCGCGCGCAAGGATTGCACGTCAGCTTCAACCTGGGTCTGGTCCAGTCGAAACAATGCCTCGCCCTGACGTACTGTCTGGCCCTCGCGCACCAGAATCTGGCTCATCACCCCGGCCCCCAACGACTGCACTGCCTTGCGCTTGCCCGAGACCACCACCGTACCCTGTACAGGTATGCCTTCGTCCAGCGGTGCAAGGCTGGCCCAGAGAAAAAAGCTGCCCGCTCCGACCAGGGTCAGCACCCAGCCTGCCCGCACGTAAAATCCCGCCCCGCGCTCGCGCAATGGCGGTTGATTGTGGTCATTCATCAATCCAGCGTCCTTGCTCATGCGTCAGCACTCTGACGGTTGATACTGGCCGCCTGCGGCGCGGCGTGTTGCTGCTGGGCCCCGGACAAGGCTTTGAGCACCTCGGCACTTGGTCCGAACACCTGGCAGCGACCTTCATTGAGTACCAGCAGTTTGTCGGCCTGGGCCAGCGACGCCGAACGGTGCGTCACCAGCACCACGGTGCAGCCCTGCGCCTTGAGGTGAGCAATGGCCCGGGTCAGGGCTGCGTCACCGACGGCATCGAGGTTGGAGTTGGGTTCATCCAGCACCACCAGCCGCGGATTGCCATACAAGGCACGCGCCAGAGCGACCCGCTGCTTTTGCCCGCCCGACAGGCCGCTGCCCTCGTCACCCAGAACCGTGTCGTAACCTTGCGCCAAACGCAAAATCATCTCGTGAACCCCGGCCTGCTGCGCCGCAGCGACCACCTGCCGGGGATCTGCTTCACGAAAGCGGGGCGATATTCTCGGCAATGCTGCCGCTGAACAGCTCGATATCCTGGGGCAGGTAGCCGATATGTGGGCCCAATTGATCGCGGTTCCACTGGTGAATGTCCGCGCCATCCAGGCGCACCGTGCCCGCCAGCGTCGACCAGACGCCTACCAGCACCCGCGCCAGGGTCGACTTGCCCGAACCCGACGCGCCCAGCACACCGAGCACCTCGCCTGCATTGAGGCTAAAGCTGACCTGATGCAAGGTGGGCAGGCGCTGTCCCGGCGGTGCCGCACTGACCTGTTCAAAGCTCACCTGACCCATGGGGGCTGGCAGCTGCATGTTGTCTTCACTGGGCGGATGCTCGCGCAACAGACTGTCCAGGCGTTGATAGGCCAACTTTGCCGAGCTCCATTGCTTCCAGACAGCGATCAACTGATCGATGGGGCTCAGCACACGGCCCATCAAAATCGAACCGGCAATCATCATGCCCGCGCTCATATCACCGTTGATCACCAGCAAGGCACCCAGGCCGAGCACCAGTGACTGCAGGCACAAGCGCAAGGTTTTACTCACCGAACCAATCACTGCACCGGTGTCACTGGCCTTGTTTTGCTCGGCCAGAAATCGCGAATGCAGGTTAAACCAGCGTTGGCGCAACACACCCAGCATGCCCATGGCCTGAATGGTCTCGGCATTGTGCAGGTGGCTGGTAGCCAATTGGCTGGATTGTTGGGAGTACAGGCTGGCCTGGCTCAGGGGCTTGCGCGTCATCACCTCATTGATGCACGCCAGGGCTATGAGCAGCAGTGCCCCAGACGTCGCCATAAGACCGAGCCAGGGACTGAACAGAAAGATCACGCACAAATAGACGGGAAACCACGGAGCATCAAAGAAGGCGAACAGCGCCGGACCGGTGACAAACTGGCGGATCAGGGTCAAATCCCCCAATGCCTGCCCGGCGTGGGCCTGGCCGCTGAACAGGTTGCGCTCGAACGCGGCGCGGTACACCTGTTGGTTGAACCTGCGCTCCAGCTGGCTGCCGATGCGGATCACAATAAAACTGCGGACCGTTTCAAGCATCCCGATAAAGATGAAAAAACCCACCACCATGAATGACAGCATGGCCAGCGTTGTTGTGTTCTGTGACGACAGTACCCGGTCATACACCTGGAGCATATAAATCGATGGCACCAGCATCAATATATTGATCAGGGCAGTAAAGCAGCCCACGCTGACCAGAATGCTCTTATAGTCAGCCAGTGCATGTATCAACGGCGCAACGGTGCTGTTTTTCAATCGCCTCATGAATCGTCCTTGATCGATAAGTACGGCTTTCGCACATAAATAAAACTGACAGGCGCACTTGCGCCGCTCCTCACAGGGGGCGCCCAGCCTCGCGCGATTGAAGTTACAATTTCAGTACAACTTAATGATTGCCACGCACCATCACCAACACTGTTTCGGGTTTGATCTTCGCTTCATAGTGACCGGGCTCAATCCGGTTCATATGCACCAGAGCTGTTCCATCCTCGCCCATCAGAAACAGACCGTCCGGTGTTGGCGACCAACTTTTTGGCACTTCGCCCAACCATGTTTTCAAACACTTCACTTGCGCACTGAAGGTTTTATGTTCGGCAATCAACTGCACCTTGCAGGCCTCTTTTGCATCGCCCTGCAGGTAAAACGTCCAACTGCCCGCCAGTTGTGCGGGGCTCATCAACAGCAAGGAATTGGCCATGGCGCTCTCTGTGGTAAAAGTCAGCAGTGCGGCGATACACCCCACTGCCCTGAATAAACGGTATGCCAAATGACTCATGATTTCAGGCTTCCTGGCAGAGGGCAGCGCTGGCGCGCTGCCCGTGTACCGGCAGGCTTAGACAACGATGTCGTAAGTTGCCACTTGGCCCACAGTGTTCACCAGGAAGTCGGCAACGGCATGACCGCTGAAATCGACCGCAAAGTGGCCCAGGTTGCTGGCCATGTCATAGCTGACAATCGCTTCACCGGCACGGCCGGTAAAGGCCTCGACAAAGTTAAGCCCGGCCAGCTTGGTGATGGCCGATACATCAATTTTGTCGATACCGGACTGGAAGTCCATGATGATATCGGCTGCACCCGGCGCAGAGTCAGACACCGCGCCAAACACAAACACATCTGAACCCGTACCGCCCCACAAGGTATCAGCACCGCCGCCGCCATAGATAATGTCGTTGCCGGCGCCGCCCTTGAGCACATTGTCAGCGCTGTTGCCGATCAGCAGATCGTTGCCCGAACCGCCAATGGCGTTTTCCACGGTGACGCCTTGGGCAATCGACACGTTACCGGTCATGCCGCCAACATCGGAGAACGAGCCTGCAGTCAGGTTGATCTTCTGGTTCTGGCTAAAGCCGGAGAAGTCCAGGGTGTCGTTGCCGCCACCGTCCCACACCGAGAAAATCAGCTTGGAACTGGCAGACGTCGCGCTGTAGAAATCACGATCGGCGGTGGAGTTGAAACCATAGACCGTATCGCCAGCGCGGGTTTCGAGGTTGGCGCCATAGAGTTTCTGCACCGCCGCAATATCATCCAGCAATGGCGCAGAGGCGTAAGCACCTTCGCCGCTGTTGGTGAAATGCTGGCCGGTGTTGCTTTCACTCCAGTAGCTCATAACGCTGTAGGCACGGGTGTCTTCGCCATACACCGCATCCCGGTAGGTCGGGTTGCCATTGCCGGCGTTGTAGTCACCCGGGTGCGACAGGCCCAGTGTATGGCCGATTTCATGGGTCAGGGTCTGGCGACCATAGTTGCCTTCACCCGGGGTCTTGTTGACCTCATAGTCCTTGTTGATCAAGTACCACGACTCACCCTTGCGCGAACTGCTGGGTAGATAGGCAAACGCCGCACCGCCGTTACTTGCACTGAAATTGGCAAAGGTCATGTGGCCATCACCGCCACGGACTGCAGCGCCTTCAGTGAAGGTCACCTTGGCCACATCGGCCCAGGATTCCAGCGACAGCTTGGCCTGCTCTTTCTGCAGCGAGGAGAACTGGCTGAAAGTGCCCAGGCCACGGGTCGCGTAACCCACCGGCGGTGCCGTGAGGAACGTGTAGGTAAGGTTGATCACACCATCGCCGTTGAGGTCGTGCCAACTGGCGCCGGAGCGCGTGAGCTGATCGGCGGCCTGGTCGGTAGTGAGCGAAGGTTTGCCATTGACCAGATGATCACCACGATCATAGAAATGGCTAAAGTTATCAATCTGAGTGAAGGCAGAACTGCTGGCGCTTGCCGCTTGTACCTGGCCAACGGACAGTGCCGCTTTCTCTTTAAGTTTCGACATGTAAACATTTCCTTGTTTAGCAGTAGAAAGTTTATTGACAGACCACGACGACCCCTTGGCGAGATCGTCCTATCACTCGCCGTTTATGGCGGAGCAAAACTGACACAATCTGAAATATTTAGTCCAGTACTTTTTTACGGCTTATTTGCGCAAACGGCGCAAGTTCCCGGAAACATTGAATACTTGACCGGCAGTATTTTTTTATCCGTTATCGGCCACTAACTGACTGCATGGTCTAATTATAAAAAGTTAAATTAAACGGCTTCCCGTTCGTCTCTAACCTGGGCCGAAAGCAGATTGATATAACACTCGTCATATAACTTTCTCGCCACGGCAACTTCTCGATTTTTATATGTGCAACGTCGCTAACTGACAAGTTTGCGTCGCAACTAGCAAGTTGCCTGATCGCTGTAGCCGCTGAGGCGCTAAGCGCTCGTAAAACCGGCAATTTTGGTATGCATGAGAGGTCGAGCGGCCTGGTTCTACGACTGCTGCGCAGCCGATCGCAGCCTCGCTTCGCTCCTCTGCGGCTACAGGTCCGGGTATCCCTTAAAACCATTGTCACTTGACGTCATCAGGGTATTTGGGTTTCCATGAAACCGGTTTCAGCGCCCACCCGCGAAATCGCCTGCGATAACACCAATAAAAGGTTTCAGGCCGTGAACAGTTTTTCCGCAGCTCAACGCTCCCGCGTAACCATGCTCGATGTTGCCCAGCGCGCCGGCGTCTCCAAGGCCAGCGTGTCACGCTTTATCGGCGAAGACCGCGCCTTGCTCTCCGTAGCCATCGCCGAACGGATCGAGCGCGCCATCAATGACCTGGGCTATCGCCCAAATCAAATGGCCCGTGGCCTGAAACGCGGACGCACACGGCTGATCGGCATGCTGGTGGCCGATATCCGCAACCCCTACTCCATTGCCGTCATGCACGGCGTCGAAACCGCCTGCCGCCTGCACGGCTACAACCTGGTGGTGTGCAATACCGACCGTAATGACGAGCAAGAGCGTCAGCATCTGGCAGCGCTACGCTCCTACAATATCGAAGGATTGATCCTTAACACCCTTGGCCATGACCCTGACGCACTGCAAGAACTGCATCAGGAAATGCCCATCGTGCTGATCGACCGCAAAGTCGAGCAACTGCATACCGATCTGGTCGGCCTCGATAACGCTGACGCGGTGCGCATGGCTGTGGAGCATCTTGAGCAGCAGGGCTATCGCGATGTGCTGATGGTCAGTGAGCCGGTCGATGGCACCAGTTCGCGAATCGAGCGCATCGACAGTTTTACCCGCCAGTTGGCCGCGCGCCCTGCCCTGCACGGCGCCGTAGTAAAAACCGGTACAGGCCTTCGTGCTGCCATCCAGTCCTTCATGCAAGCACCCGGCCACGGCCCCAAGTCCATATTTTGTGCCAACGGCCTGGCTGCGCTGGCTTGTACCCAGGTGCTGCGCGACTTGAATTGCCGCTTGTTTGAAGACGTGGGCCTGATTGCCCTGGATGACCTGGAATGGTTCCCGCTGGTGGGTAACGGCATCACTGCCCTGGCCCAGCCTACGCAACAGATCGGTGCCAGCGCTTTTGACTGCCTGCTTAAACGCCTGGGCGGTGACAAATCTGCACCCCTGGCACTGGATTTTGCCCCTCAATTGATTGTTCGCGGCTCAACCCGATCACCCATGACTGCCTGACACTTTACCGGCTGACAACCTTGACCCGGTTACCGGCCGTTTGATGCACAACAAAATGAAACCGGTTTCAGAGAATAATGACAATGACTACATTTCCCGTTTCCATCAGTTTGTCGAGCTACGGTGCCGATCTGGTTCGCCAGCGCGGCCAGGCCAGCTTTATTGAAGTGTTGGCCAACGCCGGTGTGTCACGCATCGAACTGCGCGAAGAACTGCTGACCACAGAAGATCCGACCACATTCAGCCAGGCCGTGCAGGATAACGGGCTTGAATGCGTGTTCTCATCGCCACTGGAACTGTGGGAAGCCGGGCAGTCGCGGCCCAATACCCAACTGCTGGCCACCTTGCAGCGCGCCCACGCTTTCGGCGCCCAATGGCTGAAAGTGTCACTGGGCTATTTCACCGAACACTGTGACCTGCAAAACCTCGCTGCCCTGCTCAACCAGCAACCTGTACGACTGCTGGTAGAAAACGACCAGACCTCCTACGGCGGGCGCATTGAGCCCATGCAGCGTTTTTTCGATCAGGTTGAACAACAGCAAGCGCCAATCAGCATGACCTTCGATATCGGCAACTGGCACTGGCAGGATCAGTCAGCCAGTACCGCAGCCCGCCTGCTGGGCCGCTACGTCACCTATCTGCACTGCAAAGGCGTGAGCCGTCGCCCGGACGGCAAACTGGTCGCCACACCGCCAACCGACACCGACCTGCAGCACTGGCAGCACCTGATGACCCATATGCCCCACGGTCTGACCCGGGCCATCGAATATCCGCTGCAGGGCTCGGATCTGGACGGCTTGACCCAGGAACACGTCGCCGTACTGGCGCGCTTGAGCCAAAAACAACAGGAGTTGAGCCATGTCTAAGGTCGATGTGCTGTCGTTTGGCGAAACCATGGCCATGCTGGTGGCTGAAGAAACTGGCGATCTGGCCCTGGTCGAACGGTTCCACAAACGCATCGCCGGGGCGGACAGCAACGTGGCCATTGGCCTTGCGCGACTGGGCTTCAATGTCGCCTGGTTGAGCCGAGTGGGCGCGGACTCCCTAGGGCGCTTTGTACGCCATGCACTGCAAGCCGAAGGGCTGAACTGCCAGTACGTGACCACTGATACGCAACATCCCACGGGCTTTCAGTTCAAATCCCGCGTTGACGACGGCAGCGACCCACAGGTGGAGTACTTCCGCCGGGGCTCGGCCGCCAGCCATATGGACCGCTCCGTGCTCAACCCGCAGTTGCTCGGCGCCCGCCACCTGCACGCCACCGGCATACCGCCTGCGCTGTCGGCCAGCTGCAATGAACTGTCCTTTGAGCTGATGAAGTCGATGCGCGCAGCAGGTAACAGCGTGTCGTTCGATCCGAATCTGCGCCCATCGTTGTGGGCCAGCGAACAACAGATGATTCGCGACATCAATGCGCTTGCTGCCCACGCCGACTGGGTACTGCCGGGCTTGAGTGAGGGCCGGCTACTGACAGGTTTTGAAGACCCGTCCGATATCGCCGCCTTCTATCTCGATCAGGGTGCTGAAGCCGTGATTATCAAACTGGGGGCCAAAGGCGCGTTTTATCGCACCGCCCAGGTTGAGCAGTTTGTCCCGGCTGTGCCGGTGGCCAACGTTATCGACACCGTGGGTGCCGGTGATGGCTTTGCCGTCGGGGTAGTCAGTGCCTTGCTGGAAAATCTCGGTTTTGCCGAGGCCGTACAGCGCGGCAACTGGATTGGCAGTCGCGCCGTACAGAGCCGCGGCGATATGGAAGGCCTGCCCACCCGCGACGAACTGAACCACTACAACGCGCTGCACGCGCCTCTTGAAACACCGCTATCTGCTTGACCTGTCACCTGCTGCGAAAAAACAAAAACAAGCTCAGGAGCACCCTCTATGCAATCCCTAAAACTCGCCGCCCGTCGTTGGTGGTACATCATGCCGATCGTGTTTATCACCTACAGCCTGGCGTACCTTGACCGTGCCAACTACGGTTTCGCAGCTGCCTCAGGAATGGCCGAAGACCTGAACATCACCCCCGGGCTGTCGTCGTTGCTGGGCGCGCTGTTCTTTCTTGGCTATTTCTTCTTCCAGGTACCCGGGGCGATCTACGCCCAGAGAAACAGTGTGAAAAAGCTGATTTTTGTCAGCCTGATCCTCTGGGGCAGCCTGGCCACATTGACCGGCGTGGTGTCCAACGCCTACTGGCTGATTGTTATCCGTTTTACCCTCGGAGTGGTTGAAGCCGCCGTAATGCCGGCCATGCTGGTGTACCTGTGCCACTGGTTCACCCGTGCCGAACGCTCGCGGGCCAACACCTTCCTGATCCTGGGCAACCCGGTGACCATGTTGTGGATGTCAGTGGTATCGGGTTATCTGGTGCAGCATTACAGCTGGCGCTGGATGTTTATCGTCGAAGGTCTGCCTGCAGTGCTTTGGGCCTTTATCTGGTGGCGCCTGGCCGATGACCGTCCAAGCGAAGCCAAATGGCTGAGCAATCAGGAGAAACAAGACCTGCAAAGCGCACTGGATGCCGAGCAAGTGGGCCTCAAGCCGGTGAAAAACTACGCTGCAGCGTTCCGTACGCCCGCCGTTATCCTGCTGGCCTTGCAGTTTTTCTGCTGGAGCATCGGCGTCTACGGCTTTGTCCTGTGGCTGCCTTCGATTCTCAAGCAAGGCGCGCAGATGGACATGATCGAAGCTGGCTGGCTCTCGGCCCTGCCCTATTTGGCAGCCGTGATTGCGATGCTGGTGGTGTCCTGGGGCTCGGACAAAATGCAAAAGCGCAAACGCTTCGTCTGGCCACCGCTGCTGATCGCGTCTGTGGCGTTCTACGCTTCCTACATGCTGGGCGCTGAACACTTTTGGTGGTCCTACGCACTCCTGGTCATTGCCGGGGGCTGCATGTACGCCCCTTATGGTCCGTTTTTCGCCATCATTCCGGAAATCCTGCCCTCCAACGTGGCCGGTGGTGCCATGGCGCTGATCAACAGCATGGGCGCACTGGGTTCGTTTGCCGGTTCGTACCTGGTGGGTTACCTGAACAGCTCCACCGGCTCGACGGGCGCATCGTTTCTGTTGATGAGTGGCGCGCTGATGATTTCGGTACTGCTGACCCTCATGCTCAAACCCGCTGCCAAAGACCCTGCTGCGCCGCAACACAGCACCTCGCAACGTCTGGCCCACTCTTGAATTCAATGTCGGTGAATCCCTTGAAAAAGAATGTAGTGCTCTACAAAGAACTGTCCCCGGAACTGATGCAGCGCCTGCAAGCCCAGGCCGATGTCACGCTGATCAAGAAGCTTGACGCCGCAGGCATGGACCAACTGCGTGCCGCCCTGCCCCGGGCGCAAGGCATTCTGGGCGCAAGCCTGAAGCTGGATGCGCAACTGCTGGACCTGGCACCGAACCTTGAAGCAGTGGCCAGTGTGTCGGTGGGTGTCGACAACTACGACATCGACTACATGACCGAGCGCAAGATCCAGTTCACCAACACGCCTGACGTGCTCACCGAAACCACTGCAGACACCGGCTTTGCCCTGGTCCTGGCCAGCGCCCGGCGGGTGGTTGAACTGGCCAACATGGTGCGCAACGGCGAATGGCAGAAAAACGTCGGCCCAGAGCATTTCGGCACCGACGTTCACGGCAAGACCCTGGGTATTATCGGCATGGGCCGCATCGGCGAAGCCCTGGCCCAGCGCGGCCATTTTGGCTTCGGCATGCCGGTGATTTACCACAGCAACTCGCCCAAACCCGCGGTAGAGACGCGTTTCAATGCGCAGTACCGCAGCCTCGACGAGCTGCTGCAAGAAGCCGACTTTATCTGCCTGACCTTGCCCCTGACCGCACAAACCGAGGGTTTGATCGGCGCCGAGCAATTTGCCCTGATGCGCCGCGAGAGCATTTTTATCAATATCTCCCGAGGCAAAGTGGTGGACGAAGCGGCGCTGATCAACGCCCTGCAACAAGGTCAGATCCGCGCTGCCGGGCTGGATGTGTTCGAGCGCGAACCGCTGGAACTGACCTCGCCCTTGCTGAAGCTGGATAACGTGGTGGCCACGCCACATATCGGTTCGGCCACCTTCGAAACCCGCGAGGCCATGGCCCGTTGCGCGGTCGAAAACCTGCTGGCGGCATTGGCCGGTGAACGCCCGGCCAATCTGGTCAACCCGCAAGCATTGCGCTAGTTACTTGCCGCTTTTGATATTGGTCCAGACACGCGTGCGTACCCGGTCAATATTCAGCGGCATGGCCTCCAGGGCAAACAGCTTGTCCATCATGGCGGGGGTTGGATAGACCTTGGTGTCAGCCTTGATTTCAGGGCTGACCAAGGCATCGGCCTGCTCGTTGCCATTGGCGTAGTGCACGTAGTTGGTGATCCCGGCCATTACATCCGGGCGCAGCAGGTAGTTCATAAAGCTGTAAGCAGCTTTTTCGTCAGGTGCATCGGCGGGCATGGCAACCATGTCAAACCAGATGGCGGCACCTTCCCTGGGAATCGAATAACCGATTTCGACGCCATTTCCGGCCTCTTTAGCGCGGGTTTCGGCCTGCAAGATATCGCCAGAGAAGCCTACGGCCACGCAAATATTGCCGTTGGCCAGGTCGCTGGTGTACTTCGATGAGTGAAAGTAGCTGATATAAGGTCGGACCTTGAGCAGCATCTCTTCAGCTTTCTTGTAGTCAGCCGGGTTTTTGCTGTGATGAGGCAACCCCAGGTAGTTGAGTGCCGCTGGCAAGATCTCCGGGCCATTATCCAGAATCGCCACGCCGCAGGATTTGAGTTTCTCCATATTCTCGGGCTTGAAGATCAGATCCCAGGAATCCACCGGCGCGTCATCCCCCAGCACGGCTTTTACTTTGGCGATGTTATAGCCAATGCCGGTGCTGCCCCACAGGTAAGGAAAACCATGTTCGTTGCCCGGATCGTTGACCTGCAGTGCCTTGAGCAGCACCGGGTTGAGATTCTTCCAGTTTGGCAACTGGCTCTTGTCGAGCTTCTTCAGCGCCTTGCCCTGGATCTGCCGCGCCATAAAGTGGTTGGACGGAAACACCACGTCATAACCGGATGAGCCCGTCATCAACTTGCCGTCCAGCGTTTCGTTGCTGTCAAACAGGTCATAGCTGAAAGCAATGCCGGTATCGCGCTGAAAGTTCTTCATCGTGTCAGGGGCAATGTAATCCGACCAGTTATAGACTTTTACGGTTTCACCGGCCTGACACAAGGTAGTGGCCAGCATCAGGGGCAACAGGCTTATACGGATCATGATTCGATTCCTTGCATGTTTTGGGCAGCTGTTTTTATAGGCAGGTTTCGGCGATCAAAGGATCAATACATAGGTCTTGCGCACGGTTTCCTGGATATCCCAGATACCGGTGCTGTTGGCAGGCAACATCAGTGCATCGCCCGCTTCTATGGTCAGGGTTTCACCGTTGTCCGGAGTAAAGGTGCAGCGGCCTTGAATGAAGTGGCAGAACTCCTGCTCCATGATCTGCCGGCGCCATCGGCCCGGGGTGCATTCCCAGATACCGGTTTCGACGCCGTCGTTACGCTCCACGCAGGTCAGCGAGGTCACCGCCACCGGTGTACCGAGGGGCGCGGCCACGGGGAAAGACTCCTGCAACGTCACCTGGGCGGTGTTTTTGAACTGGGTAATGCTCATGGCGTGCTTCCTGTTGAACGCAAATGTCGGATTACTTCATAAAGCCTTCCATCACCCCGGCCAGGCGGCGGGCAAATTGCCGACGCCAAGGCGGGCTGTTGGGGTTGGCCAGGGTTTTGTCTTCGTACACAAAGCTGCGAATGATTGCGTTGTAACCCAGCCAGCGGCACGGCTCTGGCTCCCAGCTCTTCAGCGCACCCAACCCGCCTTCGGTCAAGACCCAGGGCTGGCGGACTTCGAGGGTGTCGCGCTGCAGGATCAGGTCGGCCAGGGTGCGCCCGCCCAGATGGCTGGCCCCCACGCCCTCGCCACCGTAGCCGCCGGCCAGGGCAATGCCCTGCTGCCGATCACACAGCATGTGCGGCTGAAAACGTCGCGACATCCCCAGGTTGCCACCCCATGCATGGCTGATTTCAACGTTTTTCAGTTGCGGGAACAGTTCGCTGAACAAATAGCGACGCAGTTCGATTTCATCGCGGCTGAGGTCAAAGTTCTCACGCAGGCGCCCGCCAAACTGATATCCGCCCCGGGCACCAAATACCAGGCGGTTGTCGGCCGTGCGCTGGCCGTAAGTGACCTGACGGCTGCTCTCACTGAAGGCCTGGCCCTTGCACAGGCCAATCTCGTCCCACGTGGCTTGAGGCAATGGCTCTGTTGCCACGATCAGACTCTGTACCGGCAGTTGATAGCGGCCCAAAGGCGCCAGGGTGTTGGCATAACCTTCCACGGCAGGCACCACCCAGCGGCTGCGCACCTGCGCCCTGGCCGTGCGAAGGAACCCTGCCTGCCACTCGGATACCGGGCTTTGTTCGTAGATCTGTACACCCATGCGCTCAACGGCGCGGGCCAAACCACGCACCAGTTTGGCCGGGTGAAGGGTGGCGATATGCGGTGTGAAAATCCCGCCATAAGGCCGGTTGATGCGGATCTGTTGCGCCAGTTCGGCCGGGGTGAGCCAGCGGTAGTCGGATTCGTTCAGGCCTTCGGCATACAGGCTGGCCAGATAACTGCGCAAGCTGGCCTCCTGCTCCGGGTAGCGCGCCGCGCAATACAAGGCGCCCCCTTTACGGTAATCGCAGTCGATACCCTCACGATCGATAACATTCTTCACTTCATCAGGAATACCGTGCAACAAGTCGAAGGATTCCCGGCGCTGCTCCACAGACAGGCCTGCAAGCAAGCGGTCTTCGCCCAGCAGGTTGCCCATCAGCCAGCCGCCATTGCGCCCTGATGCACCAAAACCGGCCGTTTGCGCTTCAACAATGGCAATGCTCAGTTCAGGCGCATGGCGCTTGAGGTAGTACGCGGTCCACAGCCCGGTATATCCGGCGCCGATGATAGCGACATCGACATCCAGATCGTGCTCAAGGGACGGTCGGGGTGCGAGTTCCTCCCCAAGCTGGTCCATCCACAAACTGATTGAGCACCATGCTGGCATTGCCGACTCCACACCGATCCAGGAATGGCTCGATCCTAGTCGCAGGCATCAGGGCGCGTCTTGCGTGCGTGCCCGCAAAGAAATTTGTTTGGCATAGGCTTTGGGCGATTGCCCGGTGTGCTGGCGAAAACAGCTGTAAAACGCCGAAATCGAGTTGAAGCCTGCTGCAAAGGCCATTTCATCAACCTTGACCGACGTCTCGGCGGCATCCATCGCAGCCAGTACATGGCGTAATCGTGCGTGATTGAGATAGCGGTAAAAGCTTTGCCCCAGCACCTGATTGAACAGATACGACAGCTGATTGCGTGTATAGCCACAGGCTTTGGCCACTTGTTGCAAGTCCAGCTCGGGGTCAAGCCAGGGTTGCTGTCGTTCGAAGTAGGTTTGCAGGTCACGGGCCATAAAGCCCAGCTGCCGCGCCGAAAGCCCCAGGCGGCTGACCGCGGGGCGTGTTGAGCCCTGCCGTGCCGGATTGACGGCTGACTCATGAACCAGCGAGGCGTACTCGTTGACGCGCCAGATCAAACCATCGCGCACGGTAATGGCTTCACTGGCACGAAATGACACCAACCCCTGGCTGCCGCGCAAGGTCATGCGGTACTGAATAAAGGCGGTATTGCCATCCAGACGGATGCGATCACTGTGCTCAAGGGCTTCATCCGGTTCTCTGGGCATGGACGACTGCACATACTCGCGCAGTTCATTGAACACCATGACCCGATTCTGGAAGAAGTCGTTGTAGGTCACATCGGGGTGATACAACGCCATTACCCCGTCCAGATCCCGATGCTTCCAGCACAGGTGGTAACGCAGCACGGTTTCGCCGGTGGCGCGGGTATTTTCGGGACCGTCGTCTGGAGCTGGCATGGGGGGCTCGAAGGTAAAAAAACACAGAGTGCCGAGTTTGCCCATGGGCTTCAATGGGTACTGGCTGCGGATAAATAACCTAAGTGCATGATTCACATCAAAGTACGGGCAAACAACCGGGTTGCGGGAAAAATAAGGCTTAGCAGCAACTCTCCCGAGTGTTAGGTTTGATCACGAAATACTTGAAAACCTATGCGGTCAGAAACAACCGCCCCTTATCTTGAGCTAAAGGAATTGCTCTATGTACCCCATGGACAACATCAACAAAGTCACCTTCCCCAATGCCTGCCAACTGATGCGCTGGCACTTCCACCCGATGGGCTTCGAGGCAACCATGGACGCACCAGGCAGCATGGTCGCCCGTTTGTTTGACCGTGCCAGTGGTGAAACCGTGATTACCGTCGCCGGTATCCCCTGCTCGGCGGTGATGACCCCCGGTCAAGTGGGGCGCCTCATTCAATGCGTAGAAGACGAACTCGAGAGTTTTGTGCCGCCCATGACGTGGCAGGCGCAGGCCTGAGTTTGCTGTAGATACTCTGCTACAGGTCAAGCCCTATTGTGGGAGCGAGCCTGCTCGCGAACGACCTTCGCGAGCAGGCTCGCTCCCACAGTTACAGTTTTCCTGCAGCTGAGGAGCGAAGCGATGCTGCAGACATCAATCCCCCAAGGCAGTGCCTTCACGACGCGGATCGGCACCGCCAGTCCAACCGTCCCGGGCGCGCACAATAATCTGCGTGCCACTGGTCATTTCGATCAGCGCCACCTTGTGCCCGCGGTCTTGCAACTGTTGCACCAGCGCCGGGCTGAACCGGCCAGCCTCAAGCTCAGTGTCCACATTGCGGCTGCCAAAGTTGGGCAGGCTGATTGCGTCCTGGGGGTTCAGCTTCCAGTCCAGCAGGCCAACTACCGACTTGTTGACGTACTCGATGATTTGCGAGCCACCCGGTGAACCAATAGTTGCGACCAATTCGCCACTTTTGCGTTCGAACACCAGGGTCGGGGCCATTGAAGAGCGCGGGCGCTTGCCCGGCTCGATGCGGTTGGCCACCGGCTTGCCGTTTTCTTCGGGAATAAACGAGAAGTCGGTGAGCTGATTGTTAAGGATAAAACCCTGGGTCATTACGTGTGAACCAAACGCAGCCTCAACCGAAGTGGTCATGGCGATCGCCCCGCCCTGGTCATCGACAGCGGATATGTGGGAGGTCGAAATGCGCAGTGGCGAGCGATCAGGAGCCAGGGCAAGGTTAATGCCTGCCGGAACACCGGCCTCGGCACGGCCCATGCTCTTGTCACCGATCAGAGCGGCCCGCGTCCTGAAATAGGCTTTATCCGTCAGCCCTTTCACATTGACTGGTACGAAGTCGCTGTCCGCCAGGTACTGTGCCCTGTCAGCGTAAGCCAGGCGCTCGGCTTCTGCGATCAGGTGTACCGCTGAAGGCGAAGGCTCAAGACCTGCACCGGAGCTGCTCGGTACGGGGGGCATGCTGGCGAGATCGAGGGCCGGGGATTTATCTTGCAGGGCCTCAAGAATCCCCAGGGTCTGCAACACCGCGACACCGCCCGAAGACGGTGGTGGCATACCGCAGACTTGCCACTGCTTGTAGTCCGCACACACCGGTGTGCGCTCCCTGGCCTGGTAACCACTGATATCCGCCAGGGACAGGGTCCCGGCACGAGGGTGGGATCGAACGTTGTCGACCATCGCCTGCGCGACGGCCCCCTGGTAAAACCCATCGGCGCCACGGCTGGCAATTTTTTGCAAGGTGCGTGCAAGTTCCGGGTTTTTCAGCAAGGTGCCAACCGGCAACGCTTGCCCTTGAGGTGTAAGGAAATACCGGGCCATTTCCGCCGAGCCGGCGATAAACCTGTCGGCGGCGATTTGCGTATGCAAGCGCTGGGAAACAGGAAAACCTTCGCTGGCCAGTTTGATTGCCGGTAGGAACAGATCACTCCAGGGCAGTTTGCCATGCTGCTGATGGGCCATTTCCAGCGCCCTGAGCACCCCGGGCACGCCGACTGAACGTCCGCCTATCTGGGCCTCGGAGAAAGGCATCGGTTGACCTTCTGCCCCCATGAACATCCCCGGGGTGGCACCTGCCGGAGCAGTTTCGCGGCCATCATAGGCCTGCACCCGCTTGCCGTCCCAGTACAGAATAAACGCACCGCCGCCGAGGCCACTGGACTGGGGTTCAACCAGTGCAAGTACGGCTTGCATGGCGATTGCTGCATCGATTGCCGAGCCGCCCTTGCGCAGTATTTTCTGCCCCGCCTCAGTGGCCAGCGGGTTGGCTGCAGCAGCCATATGCCGGGTGGCGTGTACCGGGGCCATATCGGTACGCAAACCCGAGGCTATTTCGGGCGCAGGCGGCAACTCGGAGGGCTTGTGCAGCTCGGGCTCCCCGGTACTGCATCCGGCCGTCCACAGGGCCAGGGCTGACAAGGCGAATACGCGCAGACTGTTGTTTTTGGCAAGCAGAAGATCAATCAAAAGGTATTCCTTCAATTATTGTCAGTGAGTCGCAAGTCCTGAAAGAACGCCTTGCCCTGGGACACACGGTCCGAGGCCCTGGGGATATTCGGACCCTGGGCATCCTGGTTTTCCACATACCAGTAACAATGCTTCACTGCCCGGGTAATACCGACATAGGCCAGACGCAGGATTTCATCTTTCTGGGCATTGTCATACGGCTCGGGGTCACCCTCCTTACCCAGACCGGCCATGCGGTAAACCTGGTTCTTATAAGGTGAGGTTGTCAGATGCTGACAATCCCCCAGCAGGAAAACAGCATCCGCCTGCAAGCCCTTGGAGCTGTGATAGGTCAGCTGCTTGAGCCTGCGATCTTCCGGCGCCAACCTCGAATCAACATTAACTACTGATTGAATATCCTTTTCTATCAGAAACTTATCGCTGCTTTTTCGAAACAACATCAAGATACTGTCCCCGGCGTTGTAATGCTCGATCAACTGCGCGGCCAACCCCTGGTCATCGCGATGCAGCACATTGACCGGGACTGCCACCTTGGGCTCACCGCTGGCCTTGGCCCGCTTGCCGGCAATGGACGGCGCGGCACGCACGATATGTTCGGCGGCATCGATGATGTGTTGATGGCTGCGAAAGTTGTCACTGAGCATCACCCGGGTGGTGGCAGGTGACGGAAATTCCTTGTTGAACTCCATGAAGTATTTGGGCGAACTGCCCCGCCAGCCGTAGATCGATTGCCAGTCATCGCCCACACACAACAACGATGAACGCTGGGCTCCACGGCCTACATGCATGGCCGGGCCACGGCTGCGGATCTCGCGCAAGCTGGCGCGTAGCCAGGACACGATCTGTGGTGAGACATCCTGAAACTCATCAATCATCAAATGCGACAACGGCCGCAGTTGCTCATGGCTGAGCAGCTTGAAGTTCTGCGGGGTGTTCTCGCCAAACAGGGAGAACATGCGGTTATAGGTCATCACCGGCGGGGTCTGTGCCAGCAGGTGGTCTTCCAGCGCCCGCCAGAACAGGCTCAAGGCCTCAAAAAAGAAACGGTCTGGATCATCCTTGGCAAAGCGCATATCGCCCACTGCGGCGGCCACGTCCAGCCCCAGGTTTTCAATAAAACTGGCGGCGGCGACAAAACTGTCGAGCAAAGGCGCCGAGCCCAACTCACCTTTGAGCTTGTAATCAAAGCCGGGGCCTGCGCTGGCATCCCCGGCGAGGGCACTGACAACACGCTTTGCAGACTCGTAGTTTTCCAGCCATATCAATGGCTTGCTGCAAAAAGCTTGAAACAGGGTGCGCTTGACTGCCCACTCGGCGCGCACGCTGAGCTTGGCCCCGGGGCGGCAGATCTGCGGGTTTTCACGGGGATCGAAGCCCAGTACCACCCAGGCATCCAGCTCGGCAATATAGCCGTGGCAATGGAACTGCGCGCCATTGATCTCGATGGTTTCGCGGTTGGGCTCAATGCCTTTGATCGGCCAGGCGCCGGCGGCAAACCAGAGGTCTTCCAGGGTGTCGCAGAGTTCTTCGTCGCGCCTGGCGGCCAGTTCGGTCACCGCCATGCGTTTTTGCACATCAGGATGGTAGCGCTCCAGCTCCTTGAGCTGCAAGGCATGCAGTCGCAGTGGTGCCAGGGTCTGACGGAAGCGCTCATCGCGGTTATATAGCCCGTGATAACAGGCATTCAGTTGCTGACGCTGGGCATCGTTGATCCGCAGGTCAAACGGGTTGCTGTCGATCTCGTCGTCGTTGAGCAGGCTGCGGCTATTCAGGGTCTCGAAGGCCTGTAACTGGCTATAGCCGGGCAAGCTGCGCACCATGGGCAAAATCCGCGAGTGAAAGGTACGCACCACATCCCGGGCTACCTTGAGCGACAGATTGCGCCCCCACAAGGCGAAGATTTCCTGCAGCTTCTTGATAAAGTCCTTGCGCGACTCCCGGGTAAAGGTCACCACGGTCATCGAATCGAGTTCAAAGCCCAGGTAATGGGTCAGTAGCAGAATGCGCAACACCAGCGAGGTCGACTTGCCGGCTCCGGCGCCTGCAACCACCGAGGTCGACGGGGTATCACTGAAGATCATCTTCCACTGTGCGGCACTGGGCTGGGCATGCTCGGGCAGGTTGGCAGCCACGTCGGCCTTGATCAGCTTTTTCAGTTCCGGGCCCAGCGGCAGGCGCCAGTCATCGAACAGATTCTCGTCGATCCCGGGAGCACGCAGCTCCTGCGGGCGCATATCGCTGATAAACAGCACCTGGCGACCCTCTTCGAGCCCTTCGGCATGCCCCTCCTTGAAACCGTAATCCACCCCGGCACTGTGCCCGCTGCGGAACCCGTCTGCCTGGCCCTGCAGCCAGGACGGCGCATGTTGCGCGCGCAAACGGCTCAAGTCACTGCCAAACACACGCGCGGCAAGGCGCTTGAGCAAGGGCAATTGGGTAATGGGGGCAAGGTCTTCAGGCAGTTCGGGATTGTGTTGCGGCACGCTGACTCCAGGGTGTGAGGCTGTCCGGGTGGAGGGGCTATGGTCACCCCATTGCGCGCCGATTTCTAGCTAATTGCTTGGGCATCAGCCGTTTAGAGCCTGTACTAAAGGTAAATAGCGATTGACTGGCTTGCTAATGCATCTAGTAAACCGATTGGTTTAACGCATTTTTTCAGCTTTTTATCGATATGTTGCTGATGGAGAATCACCTCATCGCCAACCGGTCAACCCTTGGCACCCTTCTCAGGAGAAGCATCATGCTTGAACTCAGACCTTTCAATACGCTGGGCGGAGCAAACCACGGCTGGCTGGACGCCCATCATCACTTTTCGTTTGCCGAATACTACGACCCGCAGCGGATGAACTGGGGCAACCTGCGGGTCTGGAATGACGACGTGATCGCCCCCGGCACCGGCTTCCCGAAACACCCGCACCGCGACATGGAAATCATCACTTATGTCCGCGAAGGTGCTATCAGCCACGAAGACAATCTGGGCAACAAGGGTCGTACCGAAGCCGGTGATGTACAGGTGATGAGCGCCGGTACCGGGATTGCGCATAGCGAATACAACCTGGAGTCCACACCGACCCGGATCTTCCAGATCTGGATCGTACCCAACCAGCAGGGTGATGCTCCGGCGTGGGGTGCCAAGCCTTTTCCCAAGGGCGGCCGTGAGGGTTTTGTGACCCTGGCCAGCGGCAAGGAGGGTGACCCTGAAAGCCTGCGCATTCGTGCCGATGCGCGACTGGTAGCGGCGAACCTTAAGGCCGGGGAAACCACCGAGTACCGTCTGGACAGCGGCCGGCGAGCCTACCTGGTGCCTGCCACCGGGGTGATCGAGGTTAATGGTCTTCGGGCCAGCGCACGGGATGGTGTGGCCGTTGTCGATGAGACCCTGCTACGGGTCACCGCGATTGAAGACAGCGAGATTGTGCTGGTGGATGTGGCCTGATTCGCCTGTTGCGGCGGTCGACCAGCCTGTTAGAAGCAAGAGTGCGCTGCGTAATCTCCTGTCGCCGCTGCCGAGGAACGCAGCCTTCGTTGCCGGCCGCGGCGACAGGATCGTGGCAGGCTTTGGGCCTTTAACATCAGCCGTTTCGTACGACGTTTCGCTTTCATTCCAATGAAACATCCTAGAAAATCTTGCTCGCTTGCGCCGCCTAAAATCGGGGAATAGTCTCGTCCCATCGCTGCAAAATCAGCGGTCGGGTTTAGTAGCCCGGTTTTAGTGTTTGGCGCAAGGCGCCACCTCCGTGAGGCGCTTTTTACGGCCTGCGTTTTATGGTGGCCGTGCGCAGGGTGCCCTCGGGCACACCGGTTCCCAAACACGCCGGTCTACTAACCTGTGCACGGCTGCCACCCATTCGTTTAGTAGCTAAAAGTGGCAGCTTCCTTAACGTGTTTGGAGTTAAGCCATGAAAAAGATCACCCCCGACCCACCCGTTTTACCCCTCGATGCTGCTGACGGTAACGACCCGTTGCTGGACCGTGCCGCCACCGACCGTGCGCTCAATTTCTACCTGCAAGGCCATAGGCCCGTTCGCGCTTCGGGCACGGCCCTGTTTGCCATCCCGTCCAGTGTCAATTCAGAAGCGGCCCTGGCCCAGGCGTCAGACTTGTTGCGCTGTGCGGGTGCCTGCGCGAATGAGGCGGGGAATGGTCTGAGCGGCCCTGCGCGCGACCTGGTGTTGTCGACCCTGCACCTGGTGGAGCTGGCCAAGGGGTATGTCGACAAGTCGCTGGACACGCTGGTAACGCACTAAAGCAGCACGCGCCTGATTGGCGACAGGCGCGTTATTTCTTTCATGTGTTTGCTCCTCCGGGATCTATGGCCACGGGTTTACAGCCCTCAAACCTGCAATAGCGGTAAGCAGCCACAACGGCTCAAGGTCAAAAAAGACCCCGGCGGGCATGGGGCAGCAAAACTTGATTCGGAGCGGGTTTTAGCTTCTTATCGATTCGCTCTGAACTTATCAGAGTCGTTATATCTAAATAGCCGTAAACATTTTTATCTACGTCATGGAGACATTCACGAATGCTTACCGCAAAACTGCTGCGTCACACCTGTGCCCTGGCGCTGTTCGGCGCACCATTGGCAGTGATGGCAGCCCCAAGCACTGACCCGCTCTTCACCGTCGGTTTACTGGGCTCCTACACCAAGTTCAAATTCGAAGGTGGTAGCAAATCCGACAAGGAGGATATGGGTCAGGCCGGTGTGTTCGCCAACTTTGGCAACAAGATGACCGCCGAATCCGGTTTCATCTACCAGATCGGTGGTGAAGCCAAATACAGCAAGAAAAACGACAACAAGCTCAAGGAAGCCCAGGCCGACCTCGACCTTGGCTGGCGCGCAGCGCTGGATGCCCGCAACTTCGTCGACGTTATCGTCGGTGGCGGTTACAGCTGGACCCGTTTCGAACCTGAAATAAACGACCTGGACACAACGTTGACCTTCAAATCGCCGTTTGCCAAGGCCGCACTGGGTTACAACCACCAGTTCGACACCTCGACCCTGCGTGTAGAAGTAGGCGCCCGTCACGCTATGGATGGTCGCGCACGGCTGAAAGTCGACGGCTTCGGCAGCGGCAACGTCGACATGAAAGACCGCACCAACCCCTACGCTGAAGTTTCGCTGCTGATGAACCAGAACGGTGATATGCCGATCAATGCAGGCGTGTACTACACCCGTACGGAGTACAAAATCGACGAAGATTCGCCGATTGCCGACAACACCAAACTCAAGCGTGACGAGTTCGGCGTGAAGGTCGGTCTGGCATTCTGATCGCTTCTGGCAGGCCCCTTCAGCTGTCGGGGCCTGCATCGGCCGCATCGCCGCGGCTGCCCCTGCCTGATTCAGGCATCACTCAATGAGCCTTTTGCTGCGGAAAATCTATTTGCTTCCTGCAAATAGAGGACGCTATGCCGTTATCGAACTTTATGCCTGGTAAGCCGTCAAATTCTGCACAGGCAGGATTCTTACTCTCCTGCATACATCTCTTGATCACTTTCGATTCAGGTGAATGACATGCGTATTACATTACCCGCCCTGGTGCTGGGCATCGTGATTTCGCAGGGAGCAATGGCTGCCGGGGATGGATCTGCCGCGGTCGGAGGCGGTGTTGGCGGCGCACTGGGCAATATTGTCGGTCAACAGCTGGGCGGCTCTTCAGGAGCGGCCATCGGTGCAGGTGTGGGCGCCGCTGCCGGTAGTGCAGTGGGTGCACCCAGAGGCAGTAAAACCGAAGCCGCCATCGGTGGCGGCGTCGGTGGCGCTGGCGGCTCGCTTATCGGCGGTCAACTGGGCGGTTCCACCGGCTCTACCATTGGTGCCGGGCTGGGTGGCGCAGTAGGTGATGCAGTGGGCAATAACCTTGGCGACGACGGCGACAGACACAGCTCCGGCGGCAAGGGTAAGCACAAGCACAAACATAAGCACCGTTGACTTTCCAGTGTCCAATGGCCAAGAGCCCGACTTCGTGTCGGGCTTTTTTATTCGATATCTGGCGGCCCGCCTTTAGAAGTCAATGGTCGCGGACAACTCAAAGGTACGCGGCGCACCCAGGCCCAGGCTGGACAACAGCGGCGTCCCCCAATAGGCCTTGTTGGTCACGTTGTTCACACTCCCACGCAACGTCACCGGTTGGCTGGCCACCCGGGTGCTGTAGCGTGTGCCCAGGTCGTAGACCGTGTAGCCCGGTATCGACTGGGTATTATCGGCGCTGATGTATTGCTTGGACACCGAGGTGGCGTTGGCCGTCAGTGTCAGGCCTTCGATGACCGGGGTGTCCCATTCCACACCCAGCTTGCCCTGCAGCCGGGGCTGGCCAATGGCGGTCTTGCCCTCGTTGGTGCCGCCCTGGGCCTTGGTGATTTTCGGGTCGACATGGGCCACACCGCCCATCAGGCGTACGTCGTGCAGCGGCGAGCCGAAAAAGCCCCACTCGACCCCTCGGTTACGCTGCTCGCCGCCAAAGGAAAAGATATTGGTATCCCGGTCCAGGTAGCTGCTGGGGCGGGTAATTTCATACAGGCTCAGGGTGTGGGTGAAGTCACCGAGGTCTACCTTGAGGCCTACTTCCTTCTGCTTGGACTTGTAGGGGGCGAACACGTCACCGAAGTTTTTCGCCGTCATCGGTGCCGCCGCGCCCTCGCTCAGGCCTTCGATGTAGTTGGCATACACCGACACCTGGTCGGTGATCTTGACCAGCAGTGCCGCTGCCGGGGTGGTGGCGCCTTCGTCATAGCGGTTGGTGCGTGCGCCGGTGGATGTGCTGAAGCTGTCGGTCAGCACTTGCTGGCGACGTACACCCAGGGTCAGTTGCACCCGGTCTTCGAGAACCGACAGTGTATCGGCCAGGCCATAGCTGGTCAGGCGGCTCTTGGTATGGGCAATGTACGGGAAGCTCTTGGCCGCAGCTGGCCCCCACTGTGGGTGGTAGATGTTGGTGACCCAGTCCGCGCCCGGCACCGAGCGGCGCCCGTAGTCCTTTTGAGTGTCGCCGTAGTGTGTGGCATTGAGGGTCCATTGATGCTTGATCGCGCCAGTGTGCAGGTTGCCCTTGAGGCCGACCTCGCCGGAGGTTTTCTCCAGGTCCATTTTCAACTGGCCCATGGAGGTCTTGAAGTCACCCGCGTCGTTGAACACCGTCGCCATCATGGTGCCGCTGTACTCGTAATGGGTTGTGCTCATGCCATACGCCGCATAAGCCATCAGGTTGTCGCTCAGGTCGAACTCACCGCGCACGATGGCCCCCCGGTCCGTGGTTTGCACATAGGCCCAGTCAGGGTTGAGCAGAGTGTCGGCCTTGGGCGGTTTGGGCACGGCCACACCGGAAGCCAGGTTGATACCGCGGTTCTGCCCGCGCACACGGTCTTCACTTTGATACAGGTCGGCAGACAGCCGCACGCGTTCACCGCGCCAGTCCAGGCCCAGGGACGTGAGCTCGGCTTTCTGCCGCTGGTGGTTGATTGCGCCGTCACCGTCACGGTACACACCGTTGAAGCGTACGCCGAATTGCTGGTCTTCACCGAAGCGCCGGCCCACATCGAGATGGCCACCGAACTGCGCATCGGACATATAGGTGCCCGTCAGCCGTGTCAGCGGTTCGTCGCCGGCCCGTTTGGGTACCAGGTTGACCGCCCCTCCGACCGAGCCTCCCGGCGGCATGCCATTGAGCAAGGCCGACGGGCCCTTGAGCACTTCGATACGCTCATACATTTCCGGTGAAATCCGGTAATACGGGGCCACCCCAAACAGCCCGCCCATCATCACGTCGCTGATATTGCTGGCGAAGCCACGGATGGAGTAGTTCTCACTGAAGGTCCCGGTCAGGCCGTTGCTAAACACCGAGGGATCAGTTGCGGCAATCACCTGGGTGATGTTCTGCGCCTGACGGTCGGCAATGTACTGCTCCGTATAGCTGATGGTACTGAACGGGGTTTCCATAAAGTCCTTGTTGCCCAGCAGCCCAACCCGGCTGCCATAGGCCACCTGCCCGCCTGCGTAACCGGGCGGCAAGTCGGCCGGGGTGGCCATATGGCCCTCAACCATCGTGGCAGGCAGCGTTGATGCGCCGGGTTCTTTCTCGTCAGGGATGGTCTCGGCATGGGCTGCCAGGCTTGTCATGGCCAGCGTCAGCAACACGGCATGTACCGCCGTGGCGGTACGGTTCAGGGCAAAAATTGCGCGCGGGGGCGCAATGCGGGTAGGAAAATGACAGTGACTCACGTGAAGACTCCGTTGGACTGGCAGGGAATGGTTTTTGTTAATCTGAATCTAAGGAATGGTTTTAATGAGAATCGTTATATGGCCAGAAAAATGCCTGGCAGCCGCCTTCAGGCGTTAGCCCTGATAGCCCTTGATCACATCGTCGATTACCAGTTTCAGGGCGGTCGGACTGGCACCTGTGACGTACCAGGCCTGGGGATCGACAACGATCACCCGGCCGTTTTTCCAGGCGTTGGTCTGGCGCAGCAACGGGTTGCCCAGGCTCTCGATAGCCATTGCCGGGCGGTGTTCCATTACCGCCGTACGGTCCACGATGTAGATGATGTCGGGGTTGGCCTGCTGGATAAATTCGCTGGATACCGGTTGCCCATGCAGCCCCGCCTCTGCCGTAGGGCTGGCGGGTTTGACACCCAGGCCGGTGAAAATAAAGCCGTAGCGCGACTGCACGCCGAAGGAGCTGAACGCGCCGTTGTTATGCAGCACCACCAGCGCTTTTTCAGGGCGCCCGCGGGTGATGCCTCTCGCCTCCTCGACTTTCGCGTCCAGTGCCCGGGCTTTTTCCTGCGCGAGCCCCTGTTTGGCGAACATCTGCCCCAGGGTCAGCAGGTGCTGCCTGATCACCTCGATATGGCGGGTCTCGCTGTCACGATAATCGACATCGAAATGAACGGTCGCGGCCATCTCGCTCAAGGCTTGATAGTGGTTGGCCTGCAGTGAGGTGATCAGGATCAGGTCCGGCCTGGCGGCATGTACCCGTTCCAGGTTGGGCTGCACAATCGACCCCAGATCCTCGACACCCGGTGCATCCCGATAGCGGGCGAGAAAGTGCGGGATGAAATCCTTGGGCATGCCCGCCACGGGGACACCCAGTTGATCGAGGAAGTCGACTTCATTCATGTCCAGTGCAACCACCCGCTGCGGTACACGTTCAATGACCGTGGTGCCCAACTGGTGTTGCACCGTAAGCGGCGCAAAAGGCGTCTGCACGGCTTGCACAGCGGTGGCGGCCCGTGGGGGCTCTGCCGGTTTGTCATTGCAGCCCTGCACTGCCACGGCCGCGCCGAGCAGCAGGGCCAACGGCCATAACCGATCTTTGTTGTGGATCATCATTTCGCGTCTCTTTCCAGGGGGTTGAAGTAGTTGCACAGGCGACCGCGCGGGCTGTGGGTGATCTCGAAGTCCAGCCCGTAGAGTTCGCCCAGCCGCGCTTCGGTGATCACCTCGTCAACGCTGCCGGCGCAATGCACCGCGCCCGCCTTCATCGCAACGAAGTGATCGCAGTAGCTGGCGGCAAAGTTGATGTCATGCACCACCAGAATCACCGTGCGCCCCTGTTCGTCGCACAAGCGGCGCAGCGCCCGCATAATCTGTACGGCGTGCTTGATATCGAGGTTGTTCAGCGGCTCATCGAGCAGCAGGCAATCGGTTTGCTGGGCGATGGTCATGGCCAGAAAGGCCATCTGCCGCTGCCCGCCGCTGAGTTCGTCGAGGTAGGCATGGCGCAGCGCTTGCAGCGACAGAAAGGCGATGGCCTCGTCGATGATCCGTTGATCTTCGCCGGTCAACACACCACGGCTGTATGGGAAGCGCCCGAAGGCAACCAGTTCCTCCACCCGAAGGCGCAGGTTGAAGTCCGGTGACTGGCGCAAAGTGGCCACGCGCCTGGCGTAATCGCCAATCGCGATACCCGCGACCCCACGCCCCTCGATGCGTACTTCACCGGCCGTGGGCTCCATCAGCCGCGCTATCATCATCAACAGCGTGGTTTTGCCCGCGCCGTTGGGGCCGATCAGCGCCGTCAGTTGCCGGGGCGGGAAACTCGCGTCGACACCGCGTAGTACGGTCTTGCTGCCATAGGTTTTATGGATGCCGTGAACAGTGATCATGGAGCTCCTCGGGTACGCACCATCAACACCAGGAAATACCCGCCGCAGACCAGGTTGACGAGAATGCCGACGGTGGTTTTGTAGTTGAAGACATGCTCGACCAGCAGTTGCGCAACGATGAAAATGCCGATGGCAATCACGCTGCCCAGCGCCAGCGTGACCCGGTGCCTGAAGGTGCGGGCCAGCGCATAGGTGATGTTCGCCACGAAGATGCCCATAAACGCCGTGGGCCCCAGCAGGCTGGTTGAGACCGCCACCAGTGCCGCAATCAGCGCCAGGTGCAGGCGCACGCTGCGCCGGTAATCGACCCCCAGGGACATGGCCTGGTCGCGCCCCAGCGCCAGCACATCGAGGGTTGCCAAGGTTCTGCTGCCCACCAGGCACACGGCGCCCACCAGCAGCCCCGCAATCAGCAACTGCTGCGGCTGGACGCGGTTGAACGAAGCCAGGCTGAAACCCTGCAAAACCGAAAACTCGCCGGGGCTGACCTTGAGCTGGACAAACTGGGTGAACGTGCCTATCACCATCGTCAGCACCAGCCCGACCAACAGCAGGAAATACACGTTGCTCTTGCCGTTGCGCAGCAGGTAACGATGGATAAGCCACGAGTAGCCAAGCAACAGCAGCACAGACACCATAAAGTTGCCGTTACTGCCCAGTAACACCGCACTGCTGGTGCCCAGCAACAGCACCAGCAAGGCTTGCAACAGCAGGTAAATGGCCTCGTAGCCCATGATTGCCGGGGTCAGTATCCGGTTGCCGGTGAGGGTCTGGAACGTGATCGACGACCAGGCGATGCACACACCGCCAATCACCATGGCCATAAGCCGGGCGATCCGCTTGGGGATTACATAATCAAAATCCATGCCCGACCCCAACAACACGAAGGTCAGCGCCAGGGCCGCTACCAGAACCCATACCCCATGCCGGGGTTGCAGACGCCTCATCGGTGCCTCCAGATGATCAGCGCCAGGAACAGCACACCGCCCACGCTGCCTGCCATCAAGCCGATGGGCACTTCAAACGGGTAAATCAGCAGCCGTCCGAGGATGTCGCACACCAGCAGCATTGACGCGCCGCCCAGGGCAACGATGGGCAGCGTACGGCCCAGGTGGTCGCCATAACGCAGCGCCACCAGGTTGGGAATGACCAGCCCGACAAAAGGAATCGCCCCTACCGTGATGACCGTGGCTGATACCGTGACCGCCACCAGCAGCAAGCCCAGGGCAACGTTTGACGAGTAGTTCAGGCCCAGGCTTGTAGCCATGCCCTTACCCATGCCCAGCACGGTGAAACGGTGGGCATACAGATAGGCCAGGGCAACAATCGGCAAGATCAGGTAGATGATCTCGTAGCTGCCCTGCACCACCCTGGAAAAGTCGCCCAGCAGCCAGCCCTGCATGCTTTGCATGATGTTGTGGTGGTAGGCGTAGAACTCGGCAATGGCGCTCAGCACGCCGCCATACATCAGGCCGATGACCGGCACCAGCACCGTGTTTTTGAATCGGATCCGGCGGATGATCACGACAAATATCAACCCCGAGGCGAAGCAAAACACCAGCGCAAACAGCATGCGCCCTGTCGTGCCGGCGCCGGGCACCGCAGCCAGCGATACCAGGATGCCGAGCCTGGCCGCATCCAGCCCGCCCGAAGTGCCTGGCTCAACGAACTTGTTGTGCACGATGTGTTGCAGGATCACCCCGCACACTGCCAGGCCAGCCCCGGTC